>DAISIS010000051.1:16415-17718 GCA_036821925.1 Pirellulaceae bacterium | reverse complement strand
CACCAGGTCAAGGCCATCTATCTGTTCCTCTTCCAGCGGCTGGCGGACGCCTCTTTCTCGCACGATGCCGGCAAGGTGCGTGAGGTGCTCAGCGTGCTGGAGGAAGAACGGGAAACCTGGCAGCAACTCTGCGCGCAGATGCCGGAACCGCCCGCCCGCGACCGGACCGTCCCGCTGGGCTGCCAGGAAATCACGGCACCGCAGCTGGCGAGCGCGCCTGCGCCCGATCGATTCTCGCTCGAGGCCTGAACGCGCACGCGCCCCTGTGGTACACTCGTGAGCTGTGGGACCGTGCCGCCGCAAGGACACGGGCCCTGGGAGTTGCTCTCCAGATCGAACTGCCGGTCCAGCCCGCGGGAGCTGCACGTGGCAGAGGTCCCCGCCCGACTGACGCTGGAGAGCGGCCTGGACGCGGGGGGAAAGGTGTTGCTCTGTGACTGAGACCAAGCGACTGATCCGAGTGGGCCACAGCCCGGATCCTGACGATGCCTTCATGTTCTACGCCCTGGCCCGGAACAAGATCGATACCAACGGCTACCGATTCGAACATGAGCTGGTAGACATCGAGACCCTGAATCGCCGGGCGCAACGGGGGGAACTCGAGTTGACCGCCGTCAGCCTGCATGCGTACGCCTACCTGGCCGACAAGTACATCCTCTGCCCGTGCGGCGCCAGCATGGGGGATAACTATGGCCCGATGGTGGTGGCCCGGCAGACGCTCACGCGCGCACAGCTGGCCGGCTGCACGATCGCCATCCCCGGTACGCTGACGACGGCGTACCTGGCGCTGCGCCTGTGCCTGGGCCAGGCCTTCGAACATGTGCTGGTGCCGTTCGACGAGATTCTCACCGCGACGCGCGCCGGCCAGTATCAGGGGCAGCGCGTCGATGCGGGGCTGGTGATTCATGAAGGGCAGCTGACCTACCAGGAAGACCAGCTGCAGTTGGTCGTAGACCTGGGCCAGTGGTGGATGCAGGACACCGGCCTGCCGCTGCCGCTGGGAGCCAATGCGATCCGCAAGGATCTCGGTCCGGACTGCATCCGCGACGTGAATCGGCTCCTGCTGGCCAGCATCCGCTACGGGCTGGCACACCGCGCAGCGGCCCTCACCTACGCGCTCGGCTTCGGCCGCGGCCTGGACCACGCCAAGGCCGACACGTTTGTCGGCATGTACGTCAACGACTGGACGCTCGATTTCGGCCCGTGCGGGCGGCAGGCGGTGGCGACCTTGCTCGACCGGGGATTCCAGGCCGGCGTCGTGCCGCAGCAGGTCGTGCCGCAGTTCGTCGACTGAGCACGGCAC
>DAISIS010000051.1:0-16315 GCA_036821925.1 Pirellulaceae bacterium | reverse complement strand
GCCGGCTACTGGCCCAGAAACAGCTGCCGCGCATTGTCCCGGGTCGTGGCGGCCAGCGTTGCGAGCGGTACGCGGCGCACACGCGCCACACACTCGGCCGTGTGCACCAGCAACGCCGGCTCGTTGGGCCGCCGGCCCCGGTGCGGATGTGGGGTGAGATAGGGCGCGTCGGTTTCCAGCAACAGTCGGTCGTCGGGGATCGTGCGGGCGATTGCGCGCAGCGCGTCGGACTTCTTGAACGTTACCATGCCGGCAAAGCTCACGTGGAATCCCAGTGTCAGGCACTGCTGCGCCAGGTCCGGCGTGCCGGAGAACGAGTGCATGACGCCGCGCAGCGGCCCGCGCGCTGCTGCCTCGCGCAGCATGCCGAGGGTCAGCAGTTCGCAGTCGCGCATGTGGACGATCACCGGCAGGTCCAACGTCTGGGCCAGCTGCAGATGCGCGGCGAACAGACGCTGCTGCACCTCCAGCGGAGTGAAGTCCCAGTACGCATCCAGACCGGTCTCACCGATGGCACGCACCTGCGGTGCGCGGGCCAGGGCGACGATACCGTCCCAGTCCTCGGAGGACGCCGCCTGGCCGTAATTGGGCTGAATGCCTACCGCCGCCCAGACCGACCGGGGGTGCGCCCGCGCGATGCTGACCGCCGCCTCGCTCGACGCCCGCGTCGTCCCGACGGTGAGGATCGCAGTCACTCCCGCCTGGCAGGCCCGCTCGATCACGTCGCGCACGGCGCCGCCAAACTGCTCGTCATCCAGATGCGTGTGTGTGTCAAAGAGTTCCATAGCCTTCCGCGGATCTGCCGGCAGATGGGCCAGTGTGACGGGTGGCAGCGCGGTACCTCACTGCGCGGCCGTGTCTGACCGGTGGCCGGGCCGCCCGCCGGCCGGCGACCCCTGCAACTCACCCAAGGCGTCGCGGTGGGCCCGGGCCATGCCCAGCGCTTCCTGGGCCAGCGTCTCGGCAGGCGAGCCGGGCGGCAGCTGCGCCACGAGCCGCGTGATGGCCGCGATCGTCTGGTCCTGGTAACCGATCATCTGTGACAGCAGGAAGTCACACGAGAGATCGTGAAAGGTCGAGAAACGCGCCGGGAACTGGCCCGCCACGACGACGCCATCCTGGTCCACAATCAGCCTGCCCGCGCCCGCTGCGATCAACCGCTGGTCGTCCACGATGTCGGCGAGCACTTCCGCCGCCCGTGTCGGCTGGTTCCGCCAGGTGGGGTACGCTTCCGCCAGGAAGACGGGCAGTGACCAGGAGTGGATCACAAACAAACGGTTCAGGATGTCGGTGGTCGCTGTGACACTCATACGATTCCTTTCCTGCCTGGATCGGCATTCCACCCCCGCACGCCTCCCCACGATCGCCCGGATCCGTCACACGAAGAGCGAGCGCGCGGCGGCCAACGCCAAAGCGCTCACGTACTCCCAGCCCAGGATCAGCAGCGCTGTGGGGAGCGTCACGACCAGCAGATACGCGCCGGGCAGTGACGCCAGGGGAAGCGCGAACGGTACACGCGACTCGGGTTCCGGCGCCATCGTCATCAAGCGGACAATACGGAGATAATAGAACAGGCTGAGGGCAGTGTTCAGGCCGCCCACGAACAGCAACACCATCAGATAGGCACTGCCCGTTGTCCGGAAGGCATCGGTCAGCGCGGCGAAGACCGCCAGCTTGCCGAGGAAGCCGGACAGCGGTGGCAGCCCGATCAGGCTCAGCAGCATCAACGCAAAGCAGATGGCCACGCCAGGACAGCGGCGGAGCAGGCCGGCATAGTCCGCAATCTCCTCGCTGTGCATCGCCTCACGCAGCAAGGCGACGACGGCAAACGCGCCGAGATTCATGAACAAGTAGACCGTGATATACAGGACCAGCGCTGCCACCACACCCTGGGCTCCGTGCAGGTCCGATCCGAGCAGCGCAAGGATCGGCGGCGCGGCCATCATCATGTAGCCCGCATGCGCAATCGTCGAATACGCCAGCAGACGCTTCATGTTCGTCTGACCGTAAGCGGCCAGATTGCCGAAGGTGCAGGTGACGATGGCCAGCAACGCCACTAACCGGCTCACCATGGAGCGCAGCGGTGCCAGATTGCTGTTGCAGGCCGCCCGGTCCGGGCGGTCAGCATCCGGCGGTAACCCTGCCTGTCCGCCGCCGACCGGCGATCCTGCCGCCGCATCTGCGACCGACAGGAACCCGCCCGCCAGCGACACCCGGTTGGCCGCCGCGCCGGCGGCCAGGGTCCGTTCGCCAGGCAGGAAGCCGACGGGGCCCAGCCAGCCGAGGCCAACTACCACCCGCACCAGCAGCGCCAAGGCCGCGGCCTTCGAGGCGACACTCAGGAAAGCGCCGATCTCCGCGGTGGCCCCTTCAAACACGTCCGGACACCAAAAGTGGAACGGGACCGCCGACAACTTGAACGCCAGCCCCACGGTGATCAGCAGGCAGGCCAGCCCCAGGACGGTCAGCTCGTCGATGCTCATCGCAGGCAGGGCCTGGGACAGCCGCAACGCCACCGTGGGCAGGTGGACCGCATTGACCAGCCCGGCGATCAGGCTGATCCCGTAGAGCATGATCCCGGCCGCCCCGGCTCCATAAACGGCGTACTTGAGCGACGCCTCGCTCGAGCGCCGATCGTGCCGCAGCAATCCGGCCAACGCGTAGGACGGGACGCTGGCCATCTCCACCGCGAGAAACACCATCATCAGATGATTGGCCGCCACCATCAGGCAGAAACCCAGTGTGGCGCCGAGCGCCAAGACGTACACGTCGGGGCCGTCCTCCCGGGCCGGGACGCCCGACAGCTTCGTCAGGATGACGAACAGGGCGAAGAAGGTCAGCAACACCCCCCGCATCAGCGCCGTGAAGCCGTCGTACACGAGCATGCCCGTGAAGATCTCCATCCGCGCGCACGACGCCGGGTCCGTCAGCAGACGCCAGGGCGCGGCCCACCACAGCGCCAGCACCGCCCCCGCGCACGCGATCCAGGCCACGTCCACCCGCCGCGTCGCGCGGAACAGGCGGCACAACAACACCAGGAGAATCGTCCCGCAGAGGACCAGCTCGGGCCGGAACACCCCCAGACTCGAATCCCACGTGGCATGCCAGATGCCCCCCCCCGGCGAGCCTGTGGTGTCGATGATCAACTGGCTGACAAGGTCGTGCAGGTTCACGCTCGTACTCTCTAGTCCACGGGATTCGTCTGCGGCGATGCCGACACCATCTGGGGTGCGGCCACACGCTCCGTCCACTGCGCCAACGACTCAACCTGCCGGCCGACCGTGCGATCCGTGTACCGCAGCACGCATGTCTGCGGGAACACCCCCAGCAGGATGGCCAGCACGAACAACGCTCCGGCGATCGAGTTCTCCCGCACCGTGCTGGGCCGCAACGCCTCGGCGTGCGGGCCGCGGTACTCGGCCCCCAGGTACACACGCTGAATCGTCCACAGGATATAGCTGGCGGTCAGCACCACGACCGACGCCGCAATCACCGCCAGGATCCGGTCGAAATTCCACACCGCCAGCACCACGAACACTTCCCCGATGAAGCCACACAGCCCGGGCAACCCGAGGGCCGCGAAGAAGATGCCAATCGACAGCGCCGTATAGACCGGCATCCGGCCGAACAGCCCCCCAAACTCGTTCAGCTGGCGGTGGTGCACGCGGTCGTACACGACGCCGACCATAAAGAACATGCCGGCCGAGCTGATCCCGTGCGCCACCATCTGGAACATGGCCCCCTGGACCCCCATGTTCCAGTAATCGGCGTTGTAGCCGGGAAAGGCCACCGACCACACACCCAGCCCCAGCACCACGTATCCCATGTGGCTCACGCTGCTGTACGCCACCAGCCGCTTGAAATCGGTCTGCGCCAGTGCGGCCAACGCGCCATACACCATGCTGAGCACGCCGATGGCACACACGACATACGCCAGGTCGTAGCCGCCGAAGGGGCAGATGGGATAGCAGATGCGGATGATGCCGTAGCCCCCCATCTTCAACAGCACCCCCGCCAGGATCATCGAGATCGGTGTCGGGGCCTCCACGTGCGCATCGGGCAACCACGTGTGCAGCGGTACCGACGGGACCTTAATGATGAACCCGATGAACAGCAGCAGAAACGCCCACCACTGCCACTGGCGGCTGAATACTTCGGTGTGCTGCCCCATGGCGGCCAACGCCAGGATGTTGAACGTGTGCAGCGGCTGGCCGCCGTTGGTGGGGTCCTCCCGCAGCTGCGCTGTCACCGCATCCGACACGTGCAGTTCGCTCCAGGTGACCGCCGGGTGCGGGGTCTTGTCCAGCAGGTCCGATACCTCGGCCACAACACGCAGGTCGCTCTTGAAATACAGCATCAGGATCGCGATGAGCATCAACACGCCGCCGACCAGCGTGTACAGGAAGAACTTGATCGCCGCGTATTCGCGGCGCGGCCCACCCCAGACGCCGATCAGGAAGTACATCGGCAGCAGCATCACCTCCCAGAACACGTAGAACAGGATGAAGTCGAGCGCCAGGAAGACGCCGATCATCGCGGTTTCCAGGATCAGGAACAGGATGCAGTACGCTTTGACGTACTTGGTCACCGACCAGCTGGCCGCCATGGCCAGCAGACTGATGAACGTCGTGAGGATGACCAGCGGCAGGCTGATCCCATCGATGCCCAGCGCGTAAGCGATGTCGAACGAGGGGATCCAGTCGAGCACAAACGTGTTCTGCATCGTTCCCAGGTTCGTCTGGAAATGGGTCTCAGACCCGGGGTACAGCAGTGCGCCGAGGGAGACCAGGAACGTCGCAGCGGTTGTGAGCAGGGCGACATATCGCAGGAACTCCACGCGCGCCTGCGGCAGACACGCAATCACCAGCGCGCCCGCCACGGGCAGGAAGACGATCAGGCTCAGCCAGAATACGGATGCGTTCATAGCGTTCACAGGAAACTGCTGATAAGGAACACGGCCACGACACCGATGACCAGGAACAAGACATACTGGCGCAGGCTCCCCGTCTGGAGACTGCGCAACGAGACCCCCACGCGATACGTCCAAGCAGCCAACCGATCGACGAAACCATCGATCAGGGTGTGATCGCCCAGCCACTGCGACCACGCCGCCAGTCGCGCTGTCCAGCGCGCCCCGTGGTCGATCAGCCCGTCGATCCAGCGCCGGTCGATCGTGGCGCACCAGCCGGCCACCGCGTGCAACGGCTGCACGAACAGGAGATCGTACAGCTCGTCAAACCACCACTTGTGCAGCAGGAAGCGGTGGAGCGGCGCGAACTGCCGGCTGACGTCCCGCGCGCTGAGTTGCCCGGTCACGTACATGGCGGCGGCGACCAGCAGCCCGGCGACGGCCGTGAGGAAGGCCAGCCACGTGACCGGCACGACAATCGACCGGTAGTTGGCCGCGTCGTGCGCGATGTGCTCGCTCGGCCACACGAGCGGCACGTGCGTGCTGACCGCGGTCACAGCGGTTCCGGCCGGCCGGGCCTGCTCGAGCAACCCTTGCAGCGACGGCCAACCGAACGGCGCCGGCCACGCCACCCCCGCTGCAAACACCGCCAGGACGATCAGGGGCACGTACATCACGCGGGGGGACTCGTGCGCGTGCGCGTACCGTTGAGCGTCCCGCGGCTCCCCGGCAAAAGTGAGGAACCACAAACGGAACATGTAGAAGGCGGTCATTGCCGCGCCCCCCGCGGCCACTACGAAGAACCCGCGCCCCAGCACCCCCGGATTCTCCCGCGCAAATGAAAACGCCTGCTCCAGGATCATGTCCTTCGAGTAGTAGCCACTCAGGCCGATGACAAACGGGATGCTCAAGCCGGCGATCGCCAGGCAGCCGATCAGGGTCGTGGCAGCCGTGATCGGCATCTTCTTGCGCAGGCCGCCCATCACCGTCATCTCGTTGGAATGCACCGCGTGAATGACCGATCCGGAGCAGAGGAACAGCAGGCTCTTGAAGAACGCGTGCGTGACCAGGTGCAGCATGCCCGCCAGCCAGCCGCCCACTCCCAGCGCCAGCATCATGTACCCGAGCTGACTGACCGTCGAATACGCCAGGACCCGTTTGATGTCCGTCGCCGTCAGCGCGATGGTGGCCGCCAGGAACAGCGTGATCCCCCCCGTCACGGCGATCACCAGCAGCACCTCGGGCGCGAACACCGGATAGAAGCGGCCGACCAGATAGACGCCCGCCGCGACCATCGTCGCGGAATGGACCAGCGCCGACACCGGCGTGGGACCCTCCATCGCGTCGGGCAGCCAGACGTGCAGCGGGAACTGCGCGCTCTTCCCCACGCACCCGCAGAAGATCCCGATGCCCGCCAGCACCAACAGCCAGTACCCATAGCGCCGCCCCGACCCGTCGGGACCTCCGTCGCGCAGGTGGTCGAGCTCCCCAGCCACATACGACTCGAAGTCGCCGCGCGTCGCCGTCGGGTGCGCCGCCGCCCACCGCCGGAGCTCCTCCTGAGCGTCGGCCAGCACCAGTTCCTCGGGCGTGGTCAGCTGGTGCTCGCGCGCCGCCGGACGCACCAGACTGAAAAGGCCGCGTTCCAATCGCTCGATGCTCCCGTTCCCGTTCTGATCGGCATCCCCGAAGGCGAAGGTCCCCACACCGCCCCACAAGGCCATCATGCCGACGAGCATGCCGAAGTCGCCGATGCGATTGACGATGAACGCCTTGTTCGCGGCATTCGAAGCGCTCTTCCGCTCGATGTAGAACCCGATCAGGAAATACGAACAGATCCCGACCAGCTCCCAGAACACGAACACCATCGCCACGTTGCCGGCCAGGACCAGCCCGAGCATGCTGAAGCAGAAGAGCGACATGTACTGGAAGAAGTTCGAGAAGCGGCCCGGCCGCTGCAGCGGCGACCCGTCCGGGAGCGCCACTTCGTGGTCCGTCACGGTGTGCAGCTCCTCGTGCATGTATCCCAGCGAGTAGACATGAATGCACGTGGCAATCAGCGTTACCAGGCAGCACATCACGATCGTCAGCGAGTCAATGTAATAGCCGATCGTGATCCGCAACGCGCCGAACTGCCCGAGCACGTAGTAGTCCCCGACGTACGGCGGGCCGGCCCCCTGCTCGGCGGCCGCCACAGCGTGCCGGGCGGCATCCACCGCACCCGGCGCGCCGGCCGCCGGGTGCGCCACGCGCGCCACGCGCGTCACGTGCGGGCCGGCCGGGTCCGCCGGGTCCGCCGCGTGGTGCCCGGCCGCGCCGACCGGATGGTGAGACAGCCAGATCGCCAGACTCGCCAGCGACAGCAGCCCCGCGGCCATGATCGCGGCGGTCGCCAGGTAGCCGCCCAGGACCGGTTTCCACCAGCGCCCCGCCGCCAGGATCACGAAGAACGAGATCAGCGGCAGCAGGACGGCTATCCCCAGCAGTATCGGTAACAGCGAAGTGTCCATCAGCCTTTCAGCTCTTCCGCCTTGTCGACGTCCACCGTCGTATGGTTGTTGTAGAAGTTGAGTGCGATGGCCAGCGCCACCGCCGCCTCAGCGGCCGCCAGCACGATTACAAACAGGGGGATCAGCTGCCCGTCGAGCCCCAGGGCATCGGCCCGCAGCAATTTGCTGCCAAACGCCACGAAATTCACGTTGGCACCGTTCAACACCAGCTCGATGCCCATCAGCACCCCCAGCGCATTGCGTTTGGTCGCCATGCAGAGCACGCCGGTGACGAACAACACGGCACCGACAACCAGGTAATGTGAGACCGTGATCTGCGCGAGCAGCCCGCACATGTGGGACATCCTCAAAACTTTCTACTGAAGCCGTATCTCCGTGGCGCTGCGCCGCCTCACCTTCGCGCGCGCCAGGTACGCGGCGCCCACCAGCACCACCAGCAGGTGAACCGACACAATGACAAATGGCAGCAGGTAGCCGGAATCCGTGTGGGGCAGCTGGGAGAGCGCGTGGCCCGCCGCGTCCCTGTTCAGGCGGTCGACCCGCACCCCCGTCAGCCCGGCACCGACCGCCGTCGCGGTCTGCGCCTCCGCCAGCGGCAGGGGCCCCCTGTCCGACGCCGTGAGCCAGTTGCGCACGCCGAAAGCGCTGGCGATCAGCAGGAACAACAAGGTGCCGCCGGCGATCAGCGACACAATCCACTCGCCGCTGCGCGGGCGCAGCGAAATGAACGGCGCGTGGGCGGTGAGCATGACGCCGAAGATCAGCAGCACCAGCGTGCCGCCGACGTAGATCATCAGCTGCATCGCCCCCACGAACTCGGCGCCCGCCAGGAAGAACAGCCCGGCCGTCGCTCCCAACGACAGCGTCAGGTAGAACGCCATCCGCACGATGTTGCTGGTAAACAACACGGCGGCCGCAAAGCCGCAGGCCAGCAGGGCAAAGAGCAGGAAGAAGAACGCGTACCAGTCGGTCGCCGCCAACGGGGTCATCGCACACCTCCTCGCGCTGCCGCCGGTGAGCCTGTCTGCCAGCCGGCCGGTGGCCCCGCCAGGCCGCGGCCGGAGAGTCTGCAGCGGGTTGCGCTGTGCGGCGGCGCGCTGTCCGCCCGGGGCAGACGCTGCGCGACCTCAGCACTCGCGGCCTCCGGTGCCACCACCCACGTCTCCCGCACCCCCCCAGGTCCGTCCGGCCGGAGCGGCAGCCAACGGTTGGGACTCCACCAGCCCGCCACCTGCCACCACAACGCGCCGACGAAACAGACGGCGGCCAGCGGCACGCAGTACTTCAGACACATGGTCATGACCTGATCGATCCGCAGCCGGGGCAGGGTCCAGCGAATCCACATCATCACCGTCACGCCGATCACCGCCTTGGCGATGAAGTTCACACACCCGGCCAGATTCGCCAGGAAACCGGTCAGCTCCCAACTGCTTGCGCCCCCCGGGTATGCCCAGCCCAGCCACTGAAACACCGGTATCGGACCGTGCCAGCCGCCGAAGAACAGGATCGCCGCCAGGCCGCTCACCAGCAGCATGGAACCGTACTCGGCCATGAAGAAGAAACTCCACCGGATGCCGGAATACTCGGTCAGGAACCCGGCCACCAGCTCGCTCTCCGCCTCCGCCAGGTCGAACGGCGCGCGGTTGACACTGGCCAACGCACAGGCCGCGTAGACCCAGAACACCGCGAATGTGAAGGGATCGTGGAAGATCAGCCAATTGCTGCACCAGCCGGCCTGCATGTTGGCGATGGTCGTCAGATTCATCGTGCCGGTCAACAGCACGGGGATCACGACACAAATGCCGATGGGCACTTCGTAACTGACCACCTGGGCCGCCTCACGCATCGCCCCGAACAGAGACCACTTCGAGCCGGAAGCGTACCCGGCCAGGATCACACCGAACACTTCCAGGCCGAGCACGGCCAGGATGAAGAAGACCGCCACGTTCGTGTCGAAGGCGACCCAGCCGTCGGCGAACGGCAGCGCCAGATAGGCGGTGAAGCTGGAGGTGAAGCTGACATAGGGGGCGGCCCGGAACAGCAGCCGGTCGGCGGCCCGCGGCACCAGGTCCTCCTTGGTCAGCAGTTTGAGCCCGTCGGCGGGCGACTGCAGCCAGCCGAATTTGCCCCCCGTCCGCGTCGGGCCGAGGCGATCCTGGATCCGCCCCGAAACCTTCCGCTCCGACCAGATGAAGACGACCGCCCCGGTAGCTACCAGACCCAGAATGAGCCCGCAGTGAATCAGCGCGGCCAGCAGGTACGCCAGCGGAGCGGGAAGCGACAGGGTGTGCACCAGGAACTCGGCCACAGCGGCGCTCTCAATCACGTGTTCCACACGACTTGCGTACCGTACCTGGTCCGGGAACCGTTCCCGCACCGCCTCACACAGCTACCGGTCGATCTCTCCCAGCACAATATCCAACGAGCCGACGATGGCCGGCACATCGGCCAGCAGGCAGCCGCGGCACAGCTCCGACGTCACTGACAGATTGACGAAACAGCTGCTGCGCGCCCGCACGCGCCAGGGAATGGCCGACCCGTCCGTCACAAGGTAAAAGCCCATCTGCCCCTTGGGCGCCTCCGTCTCCAGGTACGCCTCGCCCGGTGGCAGCTTGTGGTTGAGCTTGATGGGCGTCCCGCAGTCTCCGGCGGCAGCCGCGTACTTGTCCAGCGCCTGTCGCACAATGTCCATCGACTGCACGACCTCGAGCATCCGCACGTAGAACCGATGCCAGCAGTCCCCCAGCACTGCCTCGGCCGGTACCGCCGGGTAGTCGTGATCCTGCGGATAGTGCCCCCCTTTCTGCACGATCACCGCGAACTGGTAGCCGTCGTAGAGCGACGTATACCACGGCTCGCCGTCCCGCCGCAGGTCCTGGTCGATGCCGCTGCCGCGCAGGACTGGGCCGGTGCATCCGTAGTTGACAGCCACCTCGCCCGGCAGCACACCGATGCCGGCCGTGCGTTTGATGAAGATCGCGTTGCTCGTCAGCAGCGCGTGGTAGTCGTCCACGACCGGCGCCAGCTCCTGAAGGAACTGCGCGCACTTCTGCAGCCAGCCCTGGGGCAGGTCGCCGGTCACCCCGCCCGGCACGATGTAGCTGTACGTCAGCCGCGCGCCGCAGACTTGCTCGAACAGGTCCAGGATCTTCTCGCGTTCGCGGAAGGCGTACAGGAACGGTGTGAACGAGCCCAGGTCGAGCCCGTACGTGCCCATCGCCACCAGATGGCTGGCGATGCGGTTGAGTTCCGCGATCAGCACGCGCAGGTGCCGCCCCTTTTCCGGGACTTCCAACTGCAGCAGCTTCTCGACCACGAGCGCCCAGCCGAGATTCATGTTCATGCCGGCCAGGTAATCCATGCGATCGGTGTAGGGGACCCACTGGCGCGGCGCCAGGTTTTCACCGATCTTCTCCGCGCAGCGGTGCAGATAGCCGATGTGCGGCTCCACGTGCGACACCACCTCGCCGTCCGTCCGCAACACCAGCCGCAACACGCCGTGCGTGCTCGGATGCTGCGGGCCCATGTTGATGAGCATTTCGTCCGTGCGCACGTCGAACTCGACCACGCGCGGATCATTGATGATGGACATGCGTCACATTCCTCGTGGCGTCGGCAGCGACCTCAGTGGTCACGGATGCCGTGATAGTACTCCGGCGGTTGATAGTCCTTTCGCAACGGATGGCCAATCCAGTCCTCCGGACACAGGATCCGCCGCAGGTCGGGGTGCCCGGTGAACCGGACTCCCATCAAGTCGTAGACCTCCCGCTCGTGCCAGTCTGCTCCCCGCCAGACCCCCGACACGCTGGGAACCTCCGGCAACTCGCCGGCCACATCCTGCCGCCAGCGGCTGGTCGTCACTTTCAGCACCAGCCGCTGCCGGGTGATCGTGCTCGACAGGTGGTAGACGACCACCAGGTGCGGTTGCCAGGTGGACTTCGCCGCCTTTTTCGGATCGGTGTGCAGGTAGTCGACGCCCGAGATGCAGTTGAGCATGTCGTACTGCAGCGCCGGCTCGTCGCGCAGGTAGCGGCAGATGTCCACCAGCCCCTCCGGCGCAACCTCCACCCAGGGATCGAGGGCCTCCAGCTGGGCGCTGACGATCCGATCGCCGAATCGCTGTCGGAGCCTATCCACGAGCGTTGTGTCCGCTGCCATATGCCCTGCCTCCTACGCGGACAACGCCTGTTCCAGATCCCAGGTATCACGCGCAAAATCAGGTCGGCCACCGCCCGCGTCGTGGTGCGAGTAGGCGCGCACCCAGTCGAGATCGCCGCGCTTCCAGACGTAGGCGAAGCCCACCAGCAGCACCGCGAAAAAGATCCCGATGTCGACGAGCGTCACCAGCGCCAGCTGCCGCCCGCCCTGCTGGACGACCTGCGCGGCCCGCTCCGCCTCCGACGCACTGGCCCCCACCTGATCCTGCAGACTGGCCGGCACGGCGCGCGGCACCAGCGGCTCACGCACGCCCAACTCCTGGTACAGGCCGATCGCGCGAGGAGCCAACTCCAGACGCCCGTCAGCCGCAGCGACCACCGCTGCGCCCGACCGCGTGTCCGACAGGTGATGCGCCTTCCCGAAGACGGTCGCCCACGGGAAGAAGAACGCCACTTCCACGTCGAAAATGATGAATAACAGCGCGACCACATAGAACCGCAGATCGAACTGCACGAAACTCGAGCCCACCGCCGGCTCGCCGCATTCGTAGCTGTCGAGCTTCTCCGGAATCGGGTTCTGCGGGCGCACCAGTCGACCTGCCACCAGCGCAGCCAGCACGAACACGATGCCTGCCGTCGCGAACAGCGCCAAATAGGCCACGATCCCCAATGAAGAAGTGACAGCATCCAGCATGTCGGGCTCGCTGTGGATATGGAAGCAGCGACAAATGAACCCGCATTTTAGGGCGACCTGGAGGCTTTGCAAGCGGGCGTGGCCGCGCGCCGCACGCAGGCGCGAACGCATAGCGACAAGGTAGATGACGGCGCAGCGCGCTAGTTCACGCCGGGGGTCGCACCGCCCGCCAACGCGGCGCCGGTCAGACGCTGGCGGTTTGAGAATCCGCCGTCGAGCGCGTGCCAGTGCGTAATCTCCGACTCGCCATATTTCCAGCACAGATACACCAGCTCGCCGTCGAGCATGGCCGGGAAATCCACGATCCCGTCGACGCCGCTCTTCGGCTCGACACCCAGCTGACGCAGCTCCTGGACATACTCGTGCAGACGCTGCCGGTCCTTCGTCAACTCCTCGTCGATCTGCGCCAACTCCTCGTCGTACGGATCGCCGAAGGAGATGCTCCGCCCCGCTTTCAGATGCTCTACACGCTGATGCCGCTCAATCACTTCACGCGATAACCGCACCAGATCCCGCGTGATGGCTCGCACCAGGGGAAGCATCGCGTTGGCTTCGGCCAGCGTAAATACGCGACTGGGATTGGATGCTTGCACCATCATTGATTCGGTCCACCATGCACGGGTTCTACGATCACCTTCGACTCCGCCACCGCTGTAGGATTGAGTGTGGCACGCCCCCAGGCCACCTCCAGCGGCAACCGGGCGAAATCCACAATACAGCCGTCCCGGCTGTAACAGCTCAGATCGTGGGTCGAGCCCATGAAAATACAGTCGACCGGACAGGGGTCCACACACAGCGCACAGAACATGCACTTCGAGTAGTCGATCGCAAAACCTGTGATGCGGAATCCCTTGCCCTGCGTCACCCGCTCCTTCCCGATATATATGCAGTCCACCGGGCAGGCACGCGCACACTGATCGCATCCAATGCATGTCGTCAGGTCGTAACGGTGGAAACCCCGGTACCGCGGCGCTACGACGAGCGGTTTCTCCGGATACTCGAATCGGTGCGTGAACGTCCTGCGGCTCGGACGATAGGTGACCAACCAATAGCGCAATGTCACCCACAGCCCATGGCCCACGGTGTAAACGGCCAACCAGACATTTCGCAGCCAACCGAGCATCGCCACCTGCCTTCTCTGCCTTCGAAGCACGCTGCCGCCCAGCCACGCTCAACGATCTGGGGCCGCCGATTCAGAAGACGACCGAGAAATGCGATAGTGCTACCTGAATTATAGACGGCACCCGCTACCCCGCAACCACACCGACCCACCACCGTACACCCGACCGGGACGCAGTCATACCGGCGCACGCCACACTTGCTGCCCGTGACCGCGTGCGGACGCGCGCCAGACGCAGATGCAGGCATCACACGCGCCGCAGCCGATGGGCCAGTGGCCCGGCATGAGACCGCCTGAGAAACCGGCTCGCCCGGCCGCGCCGCTGTGCCGGCGCAGGAGGTCTGTTCTTGCTCCGGCCATCGGTGCTCAACAGTCTGACACGGGGCAGGGCTGACGCGCATGAGTCACAACGCACACACTGTCCTGTTTTGTGCCGGCAGGCTGTTGCTGGAGCGGCCTGGAGCTGGAGCGGCCCACCCGGTGTGAGCGATTGACCACGCGCCAGGTCCCACCTGCGGCCGATATTGTGTAGTGGGTCGGGTAGACCGGCGATCGCGAGTCGCAACATGTGTTATAGTAAGTGGTTGCGATGTTTGCAGAAGCGCCCGCGGGATGGCCGGCGAGCTGTGTGTTCGCGAAAAACTGGCCGTCCGTATCGGTCGTGCGAATAAAGGCGACGAAATTCCTGTGAAAATCTAGCCCGCCGATCGCTCGTTGCTTGACTCAGACAAACGAGCACGTAGAGTGAAAGGAAGGAATTTAGTGCGCCTAAGCAGTTAACTCACCGTAGGTTTCAACTGCGACGGCATGGAGAATCGAGGGACTCGCTCGAGATGGAACAAAGCGAGTCCAGGCATCGTAGAACGATCGCCGAACAGTCAAAGGAATGGTCCAATGTTAGTGCTTTCGCGCAAGAAGAACGAAAGTATTGTCATCAACGATGACATTACGATCGTGGTCGTCGAGATCCGCGGGGATAAGGTGCGGTTGGGAGTTGAAGCTCCCAAGGAGGTTCCCGTGCATCGACGCGAGGTGTATGAGGCGATCAAACGCAATGAAATGGCGCGGGACAAGGACGCCACCAGCGAAGCTGGTGCAGCGGAATAACTGGCACGTTTCCTGCGGAGTTGCCCGCGACCTTCCTCCCGAATGCTCGTATGAAACGACCGAGGCTGCAGCTCGAACGCCTGCTGCCCGGGCCTCTTTGCATTCAGTCCCCTTGACGAATCTGTAGCGCTACCAGTATACCCTGGCATGACCGGCGTATCAGTGCGCCCGGTTTGGGCCCCATCGTCTAGCGGTCTAGGACACCGGCCTTTCACGCCGGCAACACGGGTTCGAGTCCCGTTGGGGTCATGTCTGACGAGGAGCAGGGCGGATGTCCCGCGTTCTGATCACGGCATTCGGGCCCTATGGGAGCTGGGTGGAGAACTCCAGCTGGCTGGCACTGGTCGAGTTGACGCGCAGCCTGCCCTCAGCGCCGGAAGTCACTACCCGGCTCTATCCGGTTGATCTGGCGGCCGTGCGGGAGCGCTTACTGCAGGACCTCCCCGGGCACGACTATGCCATCCACCTGGGCCAGGCGCCCGGTTCGACCAGCGTGCAGCTGGAGTCGATCGGCGTGAATGTTGAGGCGGCCTCGGTGGAGGACCTGGATCAGCCTCAGCCGCTGGTGCCTGACGGACCCATTGCCTACCAGAGCCGGCTGCCGTTAGCCGCCTGGGCCGGGCGGCTGCGCGAAGCGGACATCCCGGCGCGCGTTTCCTACCACGCGGGGACGTATCTCTGCAACGCCACGCTCTACCTGACGCACTTCCTGTGCGAGAAACACGGCTGGCCGGTCCGCGCGACGTTCATCCACTTGCCGCTGGCCGTCTCGCAGGCCATCCATACCGCCAACGCACACCAGCCGCCGTCCATGCCCAGCGCCATGGCCGCGGATGCCCTGCAACTGATCCTGCAGCAGCTGGGCGATTGACCGCGGGGCACCTGCCACACGCGGAATCGGCCCCGGTACACCTCACGCGACCTGCAGCTGCTTCGCGTGCGCCTGCTGCACCCCGAGATACGCGCCCCGCACCTTCCCGCACAGCTGCCGCAGCGGCTCGGGGTGCGGCACGCCACCCAGCCGGAACACCTCTTTCCCCGCCTGGCGGAAAACCAGATCCCCCGCGTCGAACCACTCCTGCCCCGGCCGCACGTCGATCTGGATCTCGTCAAACGCGCTGAGCGCAATCGACCGCACTTCGGTGGCCCGCATCCCGCGCTGCACCACAATCCGCCGATTGGTGATCAGGTACCGCACGCCGATCGCCGGCGCGATCCGACAGAAGTACAGGCCAGCCGCATAGGGGGCCGACAGCAGCGCCAGCAGATGGCCCAGCCGAAAGATGTAAATGCCGGGCCAGGCGATGGCGTAGAGCCGTCCCAGAAACTGACCGGACGTGTATGCGGCAATCGACAACCAGACCGTCATGATCGGGCTCTCTGCCACCTCCGCCGGCGTCACTCCGGCAATCGGCTGTCTCATCAGGCGGATTCCTCTCCCAGAAACAAGGCGAGCCAACCAGTGGTGGTCATTACCAGCGCGGGCCGCCAAACGCGTTGCGCAACACGCCAGGTCAGCGTATCAGAACGGTCGAAAACTGACAACGCGTGCCGCGCGGCACGCCGCCACCAAGAACCCCGACGAAACAAAAAACAAGAAAACAAAAAAAACAAAAAAACCCGTCCAGGCCGGCTCGCCTGAACGGGTTTTCGCTTTTTCAATCTGGCAGCTGACGATCACCCCGAAAGGTGACCGTCTGCTTTTCTGATAGCAAGAGTAATCATGTCCACTGTGGACCACGGGACGTCGCCATCCCGGGGTCGATTATCCTTAGAAAGGAGGTGATCCAGCCGCAGGTTCCCCTACGGCTACCTTGT
>DAISIS010000050.1:0-17718 GCA_036821925.1 Pirellulaceae bacterium | reverse complement strand
CGGTTGAACGCCCATCTCGGAGAGGCGGCGCTCCAGTGCGGGAGCGTCTTCGTCGGGGGCGATGGCGGTACGAGCGGTCGTTAAACAGGGCCCGCCATCGAGGCGCGGCGTCATGTGGATGACCGTGACGCCCGTCTCTGTTTCACCCTGCCAGATGGCCCAGTTGACCGGCGCCGCGCCGCGGTATCTCGGCAGCAACGAGCCGTGCAGGTTAATGCCCCCGCACCGTGCAACGCTCAACGTCTCCCGCTTGAGGATCTGGCCGAAGTCGCAGACGACGAACAGGTCCGGCGCCCACTGCCGCAGCTGGTCACAGGCCGCCGCCGCGTTCACAGTGTCGGGGGACAACACCGGTTTGCCGGACGCGGCAAACGTCTCGAGCACCGGGTTCACCGGTCCCTTGTGCCGCCCGACGGCCGGCGGTACCGCACGCGTCACCAGTGCCAGCACCTCGTGGCGCGAGGCCAGCACGGCCTGGAACGCAGGGACGGCGAAGGCACCGGTTCCCATCAGGATCAGTCGCATCGACGTGGCTCCTCCGTGTCTGGCCGCCGGCCACCTGCGCAACTCAGCAGTAACGTTTCTCCCACGCGATCAGCCGGGTCTCGATGTCGGCGTCACTGGGGATTTCCCCCAGTTGCCGGCGACTGGCAAAGTCCGTTTCAAAGTCGTCCAGCGTCTCGGCCACCGACAGGCGGCCGGTGGTGCTCATGCGGTCAGTGTACATGATCCCGTCCAGGTGGTCCGTTTCATGCTGCACGATCCGCGCCAGCAGGCCATCCAGTTCGATGTCGATTTCCTGCCCGTTCAAGCCGTAGGCATTGACACGGATCCGTTTGGGGCGCGTCACATGGCCGTAGAGCTCGGGCAGACTCAGGCAGCCCTCTTCCGCTTCCTCCAACCCCTTGGGACGGCTGAGCACGGGGTTGATGAACACCAATTCTTCCGCCTCGGCTGGATCCGCCTTGACATTGGCGATGAAGAACCGCAGCGGCAGGTCGACCTGATTGGCCGCCAGCCCGACGCCACGCGATTCGTACATCAGCTCGAACATGCGGCGGATCGTATCGCGCAGCAGCGCGTCGACGCGCCGCACCGGCTTGGATATCCGCCGCAGTGTGGGGTGGGGATGGGTTACAATCTGCAGAGTAGCGGGATCACACAGTGTGGACATGACACCTGTTTGTTTTCGTTCTAGGTCTGGGCACCGCACCCGCGGCGGCATGGGAAGCTGGCGATCGAGCGTCTGCGCTGGTGCGCAGCGTGTCTGAGCAAGGTTAAGCCCTATCGCCCTCCAGGTCCAGGGACGTCTGGCCGGCCAAGCTGGCTGATCCACGTTGACGCGGCGTGTACGACGCGCTAGACTGGTAAGGACACCAGAGCTGTAATCCATTATGACACAACCATTTGTGGACGCGCGAGCATACTTCAGGCGCCCTGCCGCCAGAAGCCCGGCCCACTGGAGCCCGGCAGCCGTGCGTGGCGCCGGCACTGGACATCGACCGTGCGCCGGCTGGCTGCCCACACGGGCTGCGGCACGATCGTTTCCGACCCTCTTCTTCCTGGGGCTGTTCCTGGGGCTTCTCCTGGCGCTGCTCGCCACCGCCCAGTCTGCCGCTCAACAGCCGCCGGCCGCGCCGGGCGATGCGCACGAGCAGGCAGCCGACACGCGGCTGGTGCCGGGCCAAGAGAGTGCGCCGGCCGCCAAGGCTCCCGCGGGCACGCGGCTGGGGCGGGGGGCCAGCCAGGGGAGCCCGGCGCAGACCAGCATCTTCGGCTCGCATGGGACCGGCTCGAAGTTCGTCTACGTGTTCGATCGTTCGAACAGCATGAACGACTTTGACGGTCGGCCTTTGGCGGGAGCCAAACGGGAGTTGATCGCCAGTCTCGCGGACCTGGATCGGATTCACCAGTTCCAGATCGTGTTTTACAATGACCGTCTGTCGGTCTTCAATCCGCATCACCCGCACGCTCCTCGGATGGAGTTCGGGGATGCGGCGACCAGACGTCGGGCGGAAGAGTTCGTGCAGCGCATGGAGGCTGGTGGCGGCACGGAGCACATGGCGGCGCTGAAGCTGGCATTGGGCATGCGGCCGGACGTGATCTTTCTCGTGACGGACGCGGGTGAGCCGCGGTTGTCGGCCAAGGAGCTGGAGGACATCGCGCGGCGCAACGAGCGTGTCGGGGCCACGATCAACGCCATCGAATTCGGAGTCGGCCCGGATCCGGGCGGCACGAACTTCCTGGTGCAGTTGGCCAAAGAGAATCATGGTGAACATGTCTATATCGACGTGACGAAGTTGCCGTCGGAGTAGGGGTGACGATGAGACTGATTCTGATATGTATTGCAGGGGGCCTCGTGTGCCAGGCAGCGCCGGGGTGCAATTCCGCGACGTCGCCAGGCGAGGCCGTGGCGGCGCAGCGCGCGGCGGACGGCCAGCCGGGGGCCGTGGTGGTGCCACCGGCCCCGGTCCGTGCGGAGGAGACGGCCGCGATCGCGGCGCTGGAAAAGCTGGGGGCCCGGATCGACCGGGATGAGGGCGGGCACGCGCGGCTCGTGGAGCTGACGGACACCCAGGTCGCCAACGCCGACTTCCAGCAGCTGGTGCAGCTGCCGTACTTGGAGTCGCTGGAGGTCAGTGGCGGCACTGTGGACGACGAGGGGGTGGCGCAGCTGAGCGGCGTGCCGGGGCTGCAGCGTCTGTATCTGGACAAGCTCAACATCACCAATGACGGCCTGGCTGTGCTGGAGAAGCTCCCCCGGCTGCGCGTGCTGTCGCTCAAGAAGACGCAGATCGATGGGCTGGGGCTCAAGCTGGTGACGAAGCTGGCGCATCTGGAGGTGTTGAATCTCTCGGGCACACAGATCACGGACGACGCGCTGGCCACCATCGGACGCCTGCGCGATCTCGACACGCTCGTCCTGGCCGACACGCAGGTGACAGGCGCCAGCCTGAAGCATCTCAAGCCGCTGACCAAGCTGCGGGTCCTCAACATCGATCGCTGCAATGTGCACAATGCGGATCTCCTGCAGCTGGTGGGACTCGACAACATGCGCATGCTGTACGCGCACGGGTGCGGGCTCGACGACCAAGGGGTCAAGCGGCTGCAGGAACACCATCCGTTGCTGGCAGTGTTTGGCAGATGACGGCAGACCATGGCAGAACAGGTGAACTCACGACCACGGAGCAACATCCATGCGGCAACTTCGTCCGACTCAGTGTGTGCGTTGGGGACTCGTCACGGGCGGCCTGTGGTGCCTCAGCCTGGTGCTGTGCGGTGCCACCGGCGTGTCGGCCGATGAACAGAAGGCGAAGGGTCCGGACTGCGTGTTCGTGCCGACGCCCCACGACATCGTCGAGAAGATGCTGGAGATGGCCCAGGTCCAGAAGGACGACGTGATCTACGATCTGGGGTGCGGGGACGGACGGATCGTGGTGCAGGCCGCCAAGAAACGGGGCTGCCGCGGCGTCGGGTTCGAAATCGTGCCGGAACTCGCGCAGAAAGGGCGCGACAGCGCCAAGGAGAACGGCGTGTCTCATCTGGTCACGATCAAGGAAGAGGACCTGTTCGAGGCCGACATGCGTGAAGCCACGGTACTGCCGATGTACCTGCTGCCCACCATGCTCGAACGGCTCAAGCCGAAACTGGCGAAGCTCAAGCCGGGCACGCGCATCGTGTCGCACGACTACCTCATCCCGGGCGTGCAAGCTGAAGATGTCAAGACCGTCGTGTCGAAGGAGACGGGGGCGGAACACATCCTGATTCTCTACACGCTGCCGTTCCGACCGGAGGCGGAGGCCAAACCCGCCAAATAGCACCGGGCGATTGGCGTGGGTAGCGCAATCGCCCGGCGTGTGATGCGTGGCTGTTGTGGCAACGGGGCCTATTTCCACGGACCGCGTACGTAGTAGACACCGAACTGATCGGTGTGGCTGGGCCAACGCGGTGTGGACAGGAAGCCGACTCCCTGCCCCGCGCCGTCACCCGGGTACGGTCGCGCGAACTGGTGGTAGATGGGCCGCATCTCGGTCTGGGTGACTCCCCAGCCCATGCTGCCCTGCATGTTCGAAACCGGCGGTACCACCAGGGACACCGGCGCTCCCCAGGCCGCATAGTAGTACTGGCCGTGCCAGGGCATGGTCCGCGCGAAGCGTTCACCCCAGCGATTGGAGACGCGCCGCACGTCCGCGCGCGCCTCCTGGAGTGCAACCAGCAGCAGCGTGGCGGCCAGCGTCAAGCAGAGGACGAATCTTCTCATGGGTGAAACCCCCTCGTCGATACGTGGATCCGGGACGCTACCGAGCGATCCGGAAATGGGCTGGCAGGGTCGACAGCGGCGGACGATACCAGGAAATGGCGGTCCGAGTCAGACCACGCCCTTGATCGTAATAGCGGTAGTAGTGGCGCTGGTGCTGGTAGAGCAGCTCGTGGGGCAGCACCGGCTGATACGTGTAGTAGGTGTACCCGACCCAGGCCGGCACCGGCTGCGGGGCCAGGTACATGGCCGCCGGCACCCCGCCACACGTGGCGGGCGCATAGTAGTTGTAGAACAGGTCGGGCTGGCCGTACGTGCGCGCCCGGCAATTGGTGATGTCGTTGTTGTGTTTGGCCGACAGGTTGGCGATGACACCACCGCCCACTCCGCAGCCGGCTCGGCACCCGGCACCGAGGCACGCTTCATCGGGGCAAGGACCGCTGGCGGGGTCCTGGGCCACTGCCACAGCAGTGCCCAGAAGGCTGACGCACACGCCGGTTAACAGCGCGGCGGCCAGCACAGTAGTTTTTCCGTACATCCGAGACATCGAAACGCTCCTCCTTGCCTGCGGGGAATGCGGCCGATGGCGGGTCGAACCGGGCGCCGGCATCGCGGCCGGCAGACGGTTCGGGGCGCATGGCGGGTCGTATGGTGTGGGAGTCCGCGCGTAACTCGCCGGCGGGGCGGTGTCTCGCGCACTCGGGCATCCTTGGGGTACACGGCTGTGGCGCCAGCCACAGAGCCTAGTAGGTTTTCTCGGCCAGCTCGGGGGTACAAGTGCATCTTTATTTGTGCTTTGCAGCAAACGCAGGGATTGGTGCAGGGGGGCGTGAAAGCAGACTGGGACAGAACCCGCACACTCGCTATAATCGCTACCGTTGGAACCCTCTTTCCGCACCCTCAAGCTGATCTGCACTGCGGCGGGCTCCGCTCCCGGCGCGGGCCCCCCCCTGTCCCCCGAACGGAATCCCCGCGGGTCAAGGAGTAGCGAGCGTTGGCCACGGTGAAACGCAACCAGAAGACCTCTCGTCCCCGGTCCGCAGCGGCGCCGGCCGCCCCCTCCGACAATGGCCAGTCGGTCCCCGCCGACGGCGTGGCCGGCACCAACGGCCAGCCCCGGCGGCGGGCCACCGCCGAAGCCATGGCCGCCAAACAGCGCGATATCTCGGTGAGCGAGTTCTTTGCCAAGAACCGCCACCTGCTGGGCTTCGACAACCCGCGCAAGGCGCTGCTGACCACCGTCAAAGAGGCGGTCGACAATTCGCTCGACGCGTGCGAGGAGGCGGGGATCGCGCCGGAGATCTGGGTGCACCTGGAGCAGACGCAGCCGGAACGCTTTCGCGTGGCCGTCCAGGACAACGGTCCCGGGATCATGAAGCCGCAGATCCCGCTGATCTTCGGCAAGCTGCTCTACGGGTCGAAGTTCCACCGGCTGCGCATGAGTCGCGGCCAGCAGGGGATCGGGATCAGCGCGGCGGGGATGTACGGCATGCTGACCACCGGTAAACCGGTCAAGATCATCTCCAAGACGGCGTTGAAGAAGCCGGCTCACTACTACGAAATCCAGATCGATACGAAGAAGAATAATCCCGAGATCCTCAACGGGCGGGGCGAGGGGGTCGACATTCCGCCGGGGGAAGCCGGGCGGGACTACATGCAGCGGCACAATATCGAGTGGTCCGGGCATTACGACCCGCCGGAAGACGGCCAGCCCGCCGAAGAAGTCGCCAGCGGCACGCGCGTCACGATCGAACTCGAAGGGAAACACCAGCGAGGCCGCGGCAGCGTCGACGAATACCTGCAGCAGACGGCGATCGCGAACCCGCACGTCACACTGCACTACACCGATCCCGAAGGGCACCAGACGATCTATCGCCGCGCCACGCTCACACTGCCCGCCGAACCGAAGGAGATCATGCCGCATCCCTATGGTGTGGAGCTCGGGCGCCTGGTCACCATGCTCAAAGCAACCAAGGCGACCACCCTCACCCAGTTCCTCACCAGCTCCTTTTCGCGCGTCAGTCCGTCGGTGGCGCGGCGGATCTGCGACGTGGCCGGGTTGAGTCCGCGGGCATCCACCCGCAAGATCGGCCGCGAAGAAGCCGACTCGCTCTACCAGGCCATCCAGAAAACGAAGATCAGCGCCCCGGCGACTGACTGCGTCGTGCCGATCGGCGAAGAACTGCTGCTCAAAGGACTGCATCAAGTGGTGCCGGGCGAGTTCTACTGTGCCAGCACCCGCCCGCCAGCCGTCTACCGGGGCAATCCCTTCCAGATCGAGGTGGCGCTCGCCTACGGCGGCACCAATGCCGCCCAGAAAATCTCGCTCGAACTGCTGCAGCAACTGCTGCGCGAGACCGACGCCCGTACCCTGCGGCAGTTCCTGATCAACACCTTCGACGGGATCGGGCCGGCGGCCGCCGACCAGATCATCAAGGAAGCCGAATTCGGCACGCGCAAGTCGCCGGCCAAGCTGTCGCGGGATGAAATCAAGACGCTGCATCACGCCATGCGCAACGTGAACGTCTCCGAAGGGCAGTCGATCCAGGTCCTGCGCTATGCGAACCGGGTCCCGCTGCAGTTCAAGCAGCGCGACTGCGCCATTACCGAAGCGGTGATCGCCACGAATTGGCGTTCCTACGGGCTGAGTCAGTCCCGCGGCTCCCTCCCCAACGGCCCGGTGAGCGTGATGGTGCACATCGCCAGTGTGTGGGTCCCCTTCACCAGCGAATCGAAGGAGGCGATCGCCGCGTATCCGGAAATCGAAAAGGAGCTGCGGCTGGGGCTCCAGGCGGTCGGACGCAAGCTCGGCATGTACCTGCGGCGGCGCCAGCGGGCGGCGCAGGAAGGCGAACGCCGCACCATCTTCCTGCGGTACCTCGGTGAAGTCGCCTCCGCGGTCAGCACCATCAATGGGACCGATCGCGAACAACTGTACACCCAGCTGCTCGAGGTCGCCAAGAAGAAAACGGCGGAAGCCGACGCGCGGTTCGACGAGCGCGGGCGGCGCATGGAAGAAGCCGAAGACTACGGTGACAACGTCCTGATCGTCGAGCAACGCCCCGAAGATCTGGTCCTCACCACCCCGTCCCCCCCCGACCCGCAACGCAAACTGTTCTGACCCGGTGTGACGTCGCTGTGTAACCCTCGTAGTGCAGGATTGTGTGACCATGGCCAAGAAAGTGCGCCGCCGAACGGCCGCCCCGGCCGCCGACAAGACCACCATCGTGGTGCCCGCCCAGGACCAGAAGACACTCCAGGCGCTCACCACCCTGGCCGACACGGTGGTGGAGACGGCCGCCCGGCGCAAACCGCCCCACCTCGACGTGCCCTCGCGATCGCTCAGCAACGTGCAGTACAACAAGACGAAACGCTTCATCGAAATGGGCAACGGCAAGAACCGCCGCGAGCTCTTCAATCTGTCCCAGGCCAAGAGCTACATGCAGACCATGCTCGTCGGCAGCGGCTGCAAACGGCTGATCGAACAGGGCAAGACCACCAGCATCCGAGGTCTGTTCTACCTGCTCAAACACTCCATCGAAGGCACGCGCGAGGAGACGTTTGATACCCAGGATGACTGCGATCCGGTGATTGAAGACGTCGAAGTCATGCTCAACGCCATGCGCGAAGAGCTGCACCTGTACGCCAAGAATGCCGGCGCCATGGTGGGCCCGATCACACTGGTCGACACCGGCGACGAAATCGACTGCTCACGGATGGGCTCCGGCGGCTATAACATCCCGTCGATCGTCGAACCGGAGACCGTACAGTTCAAGAAACATGACGCCAAATTCATCCTGCACGTCGAAAAAGACACGGTCTGGCGCCGCTTCAACGAAGACAAGTTCTGGCGCACACACAAGTGCGTGCTGACCCACGGTGGCGGCCAGCCGCCGCGCGGCGTGCGGCGCATGCTCAATCGCCTGCACAATGAACTGCAACTCCCCCTCTACTGCCTGCTGGATAACGACCCCTGGGGGTACTACATCTACAGCGTCATCAAGCAGGGATCGATCAATCTGGCTTACGAGTCGAAACGCATGGCCATTCCCGACGCGCGCTACATCGGCCTGCGGAGCAAGGATTTCGAACGCTGCCAGCTGTCCCCCAGCGTGCGGATCAACCTGAAAGACACAGACGTCCGCCGCGCCAAACAGATCGCCCGCTACCCCTGGTTCGAGAAGAAGAAGGCGTGGCAGAAGGAAATCGAACAGATGCTCCGCAACGGCTTCAAGCTGGAGGTCGAAGCGCTCATCAGCAAGGACATCAGCTACGTGACGGAGACCTATGTCCCGGAACGCCTGCGGGAAGGCGACTTCCTGGATTGAGCTGGAAGTGACAGGCGGAGTGGCGTGGACTAGAATGGAATGCACTGGTTGTCAGCGTCCGTGGGAGTTCGCCGCATGGTAATTGCCGCCCGCCTGGTGGATCTGCAGAAAGACTACGTCCTCAAGGGAGAAACCGTCCACGCGCTGCGCGGCGTGACGTTCGACGTGCCCCAGGGCGATTACGTGTCGATCATGGGCCCGTCCGGGTCGGGCAAGAGCACCCTGCTCAATGTGCTGGGATGCCTGGATCGGCCCAGCAGTGGCCAGCTGTTCCTGGGGGACGACGACGTCAGCCTGATGAACGACGACCAGCTGTCGCTCACCCGGGCCACCCGCATCGGGTTCGTGTTTCAGTCGTACAACCTCATCCCCCAGCTGACCGTCGTCGAGAACATCGAAGTGCCGCTGTACTATCAGGGGCGGCTGGCGGCGGAGGATCGCGAGCGGTGCCTGTACCTGGCGGAAATGGTCGGGCTCGGCGATCGGCTCACCCACCGCCCGACACAGCTCTCCGGCGGTCAGCAGCAGCGTGTCGCCATTGCCCGCAGCCTGGTGAACGACCCGTACTTCATCCTGGCCGACGAACCGACCGGCAACCTCGACACCAAGACGACCGAAGAAATCCTGCTGATCTTCGAGGAGCTCAGCAACCAGGGCAAGACGATCATCATGGTCACGCATGAAGACGACGTGGCCCAACACACCAAGCGCATCATCCGCCTGCGCGACGGCTGGGTCCAGTCCGATGAACTGAACAGTCACCGGGTGCTGCTCCAGAACGCCGCGGCGGCCCAGTGAGCCCCGGCCCGGCATCAGGAGCCGGCGACGAGCAGGAACAGGTCGTCGTGGTCCAGAAACTGGCGGATCTGCAGCCCGGCCTGCGCCAGCAGGCACTCCCAGTCGGCGCAGGACGGCAGATGGTCGCCGGCCACGGCCCCTCCCACCTCGTCATGAAACGCGTTGATCTGCGCACTGCCGGCCAGGTGCATGACCATCAGCCGCCCGCCGGGGCGCAGCGCCGAGGCCAGATTCCGCAGCGCCGCCGCCTGGTCCCGGAAGTGCGGAAACGAGTGGAAACAGAGCACCACGTCGAAACAGCGTTGTCCCAGCGGGTCACGGCACACGTCCGCGCGCCGGAACTCCGCCGCCAGCTGCTTGCGGCGTGCCTGGGCGAGCATCGCCTCCGCGAAATCCACCGCCACCACCTGGCCGGGCGCCACCCGGGCAGCCAGCCAGCCGGTGATCTGGCCGGTGCCGCAGCCCACCTCCAGCAGATCCATCCCCGGCTGCAGCTGCAGCTGGTCGGCCAGCGCCTCAAGCCGCTCCACCGTCCCGCCCGGATCCTGACCGTCCACATCCCACCGCGGCGCCAGCTCCTCGAAGTAGTGCCTCCGCGGATCCTCGTCCGCGTGTGACGAGCGCGTCTGCTGCGACATGCAAGGGGTCCTTTGTGTGATGTGGCGTGCTACGGCAGGTCGGCTACCTCGCTGCCAGCAATGGTGGCCAGGTTCCCCAGCAACGTCATGTCCACGGAAGTACTGACCATGCGTACGGAACCGTCCCCCACGCAGAAGTTGATGCCGCCGCTGTGCAGTCCGCCCCAGCCGCGTCGGCAGGGAATGTCGCCTCCATTGCCCCCCGCCTCCACACAGCGATCGAAATCTCCCAGCAGGATCCGGGCCTGGTCCGTCACGCCTGACATCGTGTAGTAAGCATAAGGATAAGCCCAGAACGTCCGCAACCTGGGCGCGCTGCGCGTCGTCGCTTCACCAACAATCAGCGTCTGTGACAGTCCGTCACGAATGCCCGCAATCGTCTCGCAGTGAAACCCCCAGACGCCCACCATGTGGATCGCCCCGCGCGAGTGCGCCGCGTACGAAAACATCATCTCAGAGTCGAGGTAGTTGAACCCATCGTCGCTGCGGCCGCTCACCGCTCGATAGGAGCCCGGCATGTATGGCAGGGAGAGCCGGGCAGCCGGCCCCGTGGCGGGGACCGCTGCCAGCGCCGTCTCGTAGTCCGCCGGACATACGTACGTCGGCATAAACGACTCCCGCACGAGCCGGTTCTCCGGCGCGTCGTTGGCAAAGCGCGCATCGTAGCGATCGGACAGCGTCCCCTGCTCCAGAAACGGCAGGATCGCAATCAGCCAGTTGCCAAACCGGGTCGCATAGGACACCGCAGGCTCGTCCATACCAGGACAGAAGCCGGCCGTGCGGTTGATATTCCCCGGCGGAAACGCACGTTCCACCAGATGGTAACTGTGCAGCCCCAGGCCGATCTGCCGCAGATGGTTCGCGCACTGAGTCCGGCGCGCCGCTTCCCGCGCGGCCTGCACCGCCGGCAACAGCAGCGCCGTGAGCGTCCCCACGATCGCGATGACAACCAGCAGTTCTACCAGTGTGAATCCTCGGCGTCGCACCCACATGATCTACGGCACTCCTTTCGACCCGGAACGAACCTGGTTGCCCACCACGTGACGCTCCGACCAGCAGTGGGACAGCCTTCCGCGTCGCTGCCTGCAGCGACACCCGCCGGCGCACCGCGACTCAACGACTGCGCCGCAGCCTCCTCCGCACGAGCGGATACACCAGGACGCTGCCAACGGCCGCCAACACCAGCGCGCCCGGTTCCGGCACGACGTGCAGGTCGCCGGCATTGGTCAGCCACAGACGGTAGCCATCAACGTACTCCGGAGCGCCACCACCATCTTCCTGATCGAGAATAGCCGTGAGGCTGAAAGGGGTGGTCGTCAGGTCGTACAGATCGTCGATCAGGTCCAGGCCCGGATCGAGCCCGAGAATCATGTCAAACGTCAAATCGCCCTGCCGCACGCCGACCGTGCCGCCGGCCGCCCAGCCCGAAGCATCGTCAAGCAGCAGGTTGTCCAGATGTACCAGACTCCCCTGGTAGTACTCGCAGCCTGTCATGCGCGTCTGGTCGAAGAGGTAACCGTCCTGCGGATCCTTCAGATCAGCCAGCGTGATCGAGGCGGCCGCCGGCACCAGATCGCGTTCCAGAATCTCGATGTCGAAGTTCTTCTCGGGATCGATGAAGTGCTGTTCATTGACATTGTACTTGCCGTTGTAGAACATCCCCGGAGCGCGCGCATTGACCGTGATCCGGTCCCCTTTCCGCAGCGGCTCCCCGTTGCTGCCCGCCGGCACGTTCAACCGGTTCATCTCGGCCGTCCACCCCTCGTCCGTGTAGTGGTTGTTCGGCTTGTCTATGAAACTGTACTTCATCATGTACAGCGCGGTGCCCCCATGATCGCCGGCGGCGTCGGCCTGCACGAACACCTGCCACAGCGGAAACCCGGCATCGTTGCTGTAGTCCAGCATGTCCCACGGATTATTGATGACGATACCGGTCAACGCGACGTTTCCGCCCCCCACATACGCGGACGCGCCGTATTCGTCCACCGCCTGGTACGTCGCGTGCGTAATGGGGGTGAACACGTCGCCGTGCGCGCGCGGTGCCGGCCCACTGGCAGTCAACCAACTGAGGACCAGGATGAAAGTACAGCCGGAACCGGCACACAATCTGGCAGGGGTGAAAGTCATGGCTGCAGCCTCGAAGCCCAAAAAAGAGTGAAGACCTCCCGGGAACGACCTGGCGTGCGCCTCCGTGCCGCTCACGCGGTGCCTGACGCGGCAGGCCCGCCGCCGTGGCAGTATTACGCCTCTATATGTTTGTAATACCGCCGATTGTATCGGACAGGTGGGGAACGTCAAGCGGGCGCGCCGGGGATTGCGGGGCGCGGGGCGGCGGCGTCATAATGCGGGGAGACAGAAACAGGGACACAGACGGAGACACGGAGACGCTGTGCGGTGCTGGCGGTGCGCAGCATCGGGCGGACTGAGATTGTAGAGCGTGAAGGGTTCCCGCATGCGTTGGAGCAGAGCAGGTTGGCTGGTCGTGCTGGCCGTGCTGGCCCTGGTGGGTCTGGCCGGCTGTGCCGGTCCGTCGGACGAGCTATCGGAGGCCGCGGAGGAGGCGTCGGTGCCGCCGATCGGCGTGGCCAGCCCGTTCCTGGCGGCGGTGACGCGGGAGCTGGTCGGCGCGACGGTCCCGTTGCTGGCGTTGGCGGAACCCGGCATGTGTCCGGGTCATTTCGATTTGCGGCCCAGTCAGGTGCGTCAGGCGCAGCGCTGCCAGGTGCTCGTCCGTTTCGACTTCCAGCAGTCACTCGATGCGCGGCTGACGGCTACGCGTGGGCCATCTCCGACGATCGCCGCGGTCCACGTATCGGGCGGGCTGTGCGAACCGCAGAGCTACGTGGAGGCGGGGCGGCAGGTGGCAGATGCGCTGGTGGCGGCCGGGCTGCTGGCCCGGGGCGCGGCGGACGAGCGGCTGGCAGCTGTCGTGCAGCGGATGGATGCGTTGCAGGTGTGGGCGCGCGCGCAGGTGGTGTCGGCCGGGCTGGACCAGGTTGCGGTTATGGCCAGCCGCCATCAGGCCGATTTCTGCCGCAGTCTGGGACTCCATGTCGTGGCCACGTTCCCCAGCGTGGACGAGAGCATTCCCAGCGAGATCAACCGCGCCGTACAGCAGGGGCAGAAGTCGGGCATTGCGTGGGTCGTGGCCAATCTGCCGGAGGGGCGTCAGGCGGCGGACGCGTTGGCCGACCGTTTGTCGGCCCAGGTCGTTGTGTTCGGGAATTTCCCGGACGGCCAGGGCACCGATTCCTTCGACCGGCTTGTACGCGACAACGTGACCTCCCTGGTGAAGGCAGTGCCACAGTGACCGCATTGGCCATCGAGATCCGCGGGCTGCAGGTCCGACGCGAACGCCGCACCATCCTGTCCGTGGACCAGCTGCAGGTGCCGGGCGGCGCGGTGCTGGTGATACTGGGCCCCAACGGCGCCGGCAAGAGCACCCTGCTGCACTGCCTGACCGGCGCGGTGCGGCCGCCGCCGGGGAGCGTGCGGATCCTGGGCCAGGACGTGGGCCGCCTGTCCACCATGGCGTTGACCGAACTCCGTCGGCGCGTCGCCCATCTGGCGCAGGTGCTGGCGGCGGGGAGCGAGATGCCGCTGCTGGTGCGGGAAGTCGTGGCCATTGGCCGGACCGGCCGCGCCGGTCTGGCGCGTCCGCTGACCCGGCACGACTGGTCGCTGGTGGACAGCTGGATCGAACGCCTGGGGCTGCAGCGCGTGGCGGGGCAGTCCTACAGCGCCTTGTCCGGGGGTGAGCAGCGCAAGGCACTGCTGGCCATGGCCATGGTGCAGGAACCCGAGATCCTGCTGCTGGACGAACCGACGGCGAACCTCGACGCCTACTGGCGCGAGCAGATGGTGGCCACGCTCGAGACGCTGCATCGCACGCAGCAGTTGACGATTCTGCTCGTCTGCCACGACCTGGAGGCGATTCCCGCCACGACTCGCCACGTGCTGGTCCTGCGCGACGGCCGCGTCGTCGCGCACGGCCCCTGTCGCGAAGTGCTCACCCAGGACTGCATCGAGAATCTCTATGGTCGCGGTCTGAGCGTGCTGCAGCATGGCAGCCGGTACGTGCTCGTGCCCCGGCCACAGGAGGGACCGGCGTGATGGACTGGCTCTTCTGGGCTCCCGTCCTGTGCGCCGGCCTGGTGGCAGGCGCCTCGACCGGCATGTTGGGCAGCTACATCGTCGGCATGCGCATTCCGTTTCTCGGCATCTGCATCTCGCACGCGGCGCTGGCCGGCGCCGTGTTCGGCGCGCTGGCCGGGCTCACCGGCACCACGCTACTGCTGCCCGCCCTGGCGGCCGCCGCGTTGTCTGCCGTGCTGGTGGGAGTGATCGACCCGCAGACCGTGCGCGCGGACATCAATGTCGTGCTGGGGATCCTGTTCTCGTTCACGATGGGCTTGGCCTTTCTGGGGCTGGGGCTCTTCAGCGTCTACGGCGTCTCGGACAACGAAGTGCGCAGCCTCCTGTGGGGCAGCCTGGCATTCTGCCGCTGGCAGGACGTCTGGCTGATGACCGGCGCCGCTGCGGTGGAACTGCTGTTCGTCGTCGCGTTCTACAAGGAAATGCGCGCGATCCTCTTCTCCCGCACGCACGCCGCGGCAGCCGGGGTGCACGTCACGCTGGTCTGGACCCTGTTCCTGCTGCTGGCCAGCCTCGTGTTGACAGTCAACTTCCAGACCGTGGGCGGTCTGATGATCTACAGCCTGCTCGCCAATCCGGCCGTTGCTGCCGCGCGGCTCGTGCGCGGTTATGGCCGCATGCTGATCGTCGCGGCAGGCCTCGGCGCCGCCAGCGGGGCAGGCGGTTTTCTGATCTCCGCCTGGACCGATCTGCCGACCGGAGCGATGATCGTGATCCTCTCGTCCTGCTTCGTGGGACTGGCGCTCGCCTGGGAGCGGTGGCGGGGGAAACGCGCCTCCTAGCGGCGCGGTGTGTCCTCCTTGTGGGCCTTCTTCCGGTCCACCTCCGGAGGCTGGAGCGCCACGGCCTGAGTCGGGTCGGTGGTGACGTACGCAAACAAGTCGGCGATCTCCTGGAGCGTCAGCTCGTTGAGCGCTCCGTCGGGCATGGCGGACAGTTTGCTGGGGGTGATCTCGTCAATCTCGCTGTCGGGGACGGGGATCTTCTCACCGTCCGTGTTGAGGACGACTTTCTCGCCGGCTCCGCCGGGCGCGACGATCCCGAGAATCTGGCGACCGTCCATCAGCAGGAGGTTCTGGGACGCGTACTGGCTGGAGATCGTATGCGAGGGGTACAGCACAGACTGGAGAATCTCCTTGCGGGTGAAACGTTTCGCCAGCGCGGTGAGGTCGGGGCCCATGACTTCGCCCCGGTCGCCGAAGCGATGGCACTTCTCGCAGTTCGCCTTCTGGAACACGAGCGCTCCGTTGGTGGGGTCCCCCGCGAGTCCTTCCCGGCCGGTCAGGAATTCCAGCAGTTCGTCGTAGGCCCACTTGTTCTGCGCCGTGTGCACCGGCAGCACGGCCTCGGGCAATTCCGGAAACGACTCGGCAAACCAATTCTGCCAGGCGGCCAGCTGTGCATCCCAGCTGTCCGTTGCGGTTCCGATCTGCTGGCCGGTCCACAGTTCCAGGAGCGCGATGGCCTGGAGCGCCCCCTGTTCCCGCAACCGCAGTCCGCACAGGATGACCTGCCGGATGTGCTCCGGATCGTCCGGCTGCTGGTCGACGGTGGCCAGGCGCTGGAGCACTTCGCGGGCAGTGATCGATTCCAGCACGGGCAGGCTGTGAACCAAGTACGACCAGTTCTCCCCCTCCGGGTCCTGAGCCAGTCCCATGGCGACCGGTTCGCGCCGCTCCGGGTTGCGGTCCCAGACCGTCCGCAGGTAGGCCATGGCTGCCGCGTCTCCGCTGCGTGCCAGCACGGCCACGATGCCGACCATCAGCTGCCGGCTGGCCGCGTCCTGCCGCTGGTCGAGTTCCAGATCGAGCGCGACGAGCGCTTCGCGCAGACTGTCATCCAGTTGGCGTGGCAGCGTGTAGAGCGCTCCGAGCGCTGCATCGGGCCATTCCGCTCCGCGGCGCAGGATGGCGATGCTCTCGTCCGCTGTGAGCAATTTGGCGAAGTCGCGTGCCGCGCTGCTCAGATACAGCGGATAGCCGCTGCCGCCATCCCAGGCCTTGGCCTGGGTGACGAACTGGAACCACGCTTCCTTGCGTTCCGGCGTCCAGCCGGTCTGGAGGAACCGCAGGTACATGGCGACATGCATTTTGTCGGCGTTGGAGACATCCGACGCCAGGTACTCGAAGCACCGCTCCAGGATCGACCCGTCCTGGAGATAGACCAGCAGGCGGATCAGTTCGCGGTTCATGAGCGGGTCGCCGGCCGGGAATTCCTCGGCCAGCTGCGTGCGGAGTGTTTCCACCTGTTCCGGCGCCACCTGGCCCTGCACCATGGCCACCTGCATGACGCGCAGCATATCGATGAAGTCCCGATCGCTGACTAATCCCACCATCAACTGGCTCGCCCGCTCCAACACCGCAAACGCGTGTTCCGAGGACGGCTCAGCGATCAGCAGGGCCAGCGCGCCCTGGATGAAGACGCGATGCGTCTCGGACTGCAGCACCGTGTCGCGCCACTGGTCGGTCGGGCTCCGTTCGAGCAGGCGGCGGGCGGCCCAGGCTTCGAACGGGTCGTCGGAGGCCAGCAGCGGGATGATGGTGTCGGGCGGCGCCTGCTGCTCGGCCCGCACAACGGCCTCCATGGCCTTGCGGCGCACCAGGCGATCAGAATCCTCGAACAGATCGATCAGGCGTTCCCGGGTCTCCTCGTTCGGGTGCAGTCCCATGAGTTCGGCCGCTTTGGCCCGCACCAGTTCGTTCTTGTCCTGGGCCAGTTCCAGAAGCAGCGTGACGTCGGGGGGCGGCCCATAGAGCTGCATGAGATCGAGGGCGCGGGTGCGGTACGCGGTAGGATTGGCCGTGCTGCGTGCCACGCCGACGAGCATGGGCCCCCAGTCGCTGCCCAGCCGCTGCTGGATGCGGGCGATCTGCTGGCGACTCCAGGCACTGGCCAGCTGCGGCTGCCGAATGGCCGGCCCGATGCCCGTGCCCAGATCAGCCGGGTGCGGCGGAGCATCCCCGGTCCAGGTCACACGGTACAGGCCCCCACCGGTGCCGCGTCCCCCGGTGACGAAGTACAGCCAGCCATCGGGGCCGACGTCCAGGTCGGTGACGTTCAACGGCTGCCCGGAGAGGAACGTCTCGACGTTGGCGGTGAACGAAGCACCGTCGGGTTTGAGGCGTGCCACCAGGATGCGTCCTTCGGACCAGTCGCCGAGAAACAGCGCCTGGCGATACTCCTCGGGGAACATGTCATGCGTGTAGAACACCGCGCCGGTGGGCGAGGAGCGTCCGGTGTGGGCCATCGCCGGCAGCAGATCGACGTAGTACTCGGGCCAGTTGGCCCAGCCGCTGCGCCAGCCGTACTCGCCGCCTGGCAGGATGTGGCACAGCCGGGTCGGGCGGTACCACGTCGTGCCAATGTCCGATTCCATGTCGCTGTCGTGCACGAACAGCTCGCCCGCCGGGCTGAACGCCAGGTCGTACACATTCCGCAAACCGCCCGCCACCAGCTGGACCACCTGGCCCTGCGGGTCCGTCCGGATGATCATGCCACCCGGCGCCTTCCGCCCGGCCGCGTGCCCCCCCGGATCCTCGTA
>DAISIS010000049.1:0-17982 GCA_036821925.1 Pirellulaceae bacterium | reverse complement strand
GTCCTGCGCTGCGAGGGCCAGCCCCTGGCCGACAGCCTGGCCCGGCAGTGGACATATTCCCGCGTGAGCCTGCCGGTTCAGCCCCCCGCGGCGGACACCCGCTGAGGCGCCGCAGGCACGCGCGGGCCGGACTGCCGGGTCCGGCTGGAACGGAACAGGTCCGGCAGGTATTGAAAACACGGCCAACGTCAACAGCACACAGCCCCGCTGACATCCCGAGGCAGGTCCGGTGATCAAGACACACGATCTCACGAAGAAGTACGGCGAGTTCTACGCGATCCGCTCCATCGAACTGGATCTGCAGGAAGGCGATCTGTTCGGCTTCATCGGCCCCAACGGGGCGGGGAAGACGACCACCATGCGGATCATCGCCACCTTGCTCAACCCCACCTGGGGCGAAGCCTACGTGTGCGGCAACTCGATCTACACCCAGCCCAAGGAGATCCGCCGGCTGGTCGGCTATATGCCCGATTTCTTTGGTGTCTACGACGACATGAAGGTGATCGAGTATCTCGAGTTCTTTGCGGCGGCCTACCGCATCAAAGGGCCGGCCCGCCGCCGCGTGTGCGACGAGAAGTTGGAGATTGTCGACCTCGACTTCAAGCGGGATGCCTATGCCAATACGCTCTCGCGCGGCCAGACGCAGCGGCTCGGGCTGGCCCGCGTGCTGCTCCACGACCCCCAGGTCCTGCTGCTGGACGAACCACTCAGCGGCCTCGATCCGCGTGCGAGAATCGAGATGCGGAACGTCCTGCGGCGGCTCGGCGAGATGGGCAAGACCATCATCGTATCGAGCCACATCCTGCCGGAGCTGGCCGACATCTGCAACAAGATCGGCATCATCGACCGCGGCGTGATGACCGTCAATGCGAAAGTGGTGGACGTGCTGCGGCAGGTGCGCGAGCGTGTGGTGCTGCACGTCGAAGTGGCGGGCAACCTGGACGGGGCCGCTCAGCTGCTCAAGTCGCACGAGTTGGTCGAGTCGGTGGAGGTGGACCACCACCGTATCACGGCGACGCTGCGGCAGGGGGTGGAGGATTACAGCGATCTGCCGACGCTGCTGATCGGCGCCGGCCACAAACTGCGACTCTTCAGCGAGAAGGAAGTCAACCTGGAGTCGGCTTTTATGGTGTTGACCAAGGGGATGGGTGCCAAGATTTAGGGGCGTTATGGTCGCCATGGTCGCAAGGCAGCGGTGCGTCGCCTGCCTGGTGGGGGCAGGGGTCGTCTGGGGAATCGCCACCACCGCGCCGGCACAAACGCGTGCGCAGCTGGACGCGGCCCGCCAGCGCATGGTCGCCACGGCGGTCATCGACGCGGGAGTCCAGGACGCGCGCGTGATTGCCGCCATGCGCGCCACCCCCCGCCACGAGTTCGTGCCGCGCGCCGCGCGCAAACTCGCCTACGAAGACATGGCCCTGCCGATCGGCGATCAGCAGACGATCTCGTCTCCGGGCATCGTGGCGCTGATGACCGAAGCGCTCGACCCGCAACCAACCGATCGCGTGCTGGAGATCGGCACCGGCAGCGGCTATCAGGCCGCCGTGCTCAGCGGACTCGTCCAGGAAGTCTACACGATCGAAATCGTGGAGTCGCTCGGCCGCACCGCCCAACGCACGCTCGAAGCGCTCGGCTACGGCACCGTGCACGTCAAGGTCGGGGATGGCTTCCAGGGCTGGCCGGAACACGCCCCCTTCGACAAGATCATCGTCACCTGCTCGCCCGAAAGCGTGCCCGAACCGCTGATCCAACAGCTGCGCGACGGCGGACTCATCGTCATCCCCGTCGGGCCGCGCTACCAGCAGGTGCTCCACCGGATGCGCAAACGCGGCGGACAACTCATCACGGAATCCCAGCGCGCGACGCTCTTCGTCCCCATGACCGGAACCGCGGAGGCCGCGCGGACCGTGCAGCCCGATCCGCGTAACCCCACCCTGCATAACAGCGGCTTCGAGGCCCCACCGCTCGAGGCCGACTTCATCCCCGACTGGTACTACCAGCGGCAACTCCAGTGGATCACCGACCAGCAGGCCCCCGAGGGGCAGCACTACATCGCGTTCCACAACGACGAACCGGGCAAGCCGGCCATCGTCATGCAGGGCTTCCCCATCGACGGCCGCCAGGTCACGCGTCTGGAACTCTCCGCCTGGGTGAAGTGCGACAACGTGCGGCCCGGCCGCGACAGCGATGAGATGCCGGTGATCGCCGTCACGTTCTACGACGACCAGCGCAAGCCGCTGGGGCACCGCTTCATGGGACCCTATCGCGGCACGGCGCCGTGGCGCCAGCAGCGGGAGGAAGTCCGCGTTCCTCCCACCGCCCGCGAAGCCATCCTGCGGCTCGGCCTCTTCGGCGCTGTCGGCGATATCGCGTTCGACGACGTGCGCGTGCGGGCCGTCGGCGGCAAACCCTGAACGCCCCCAGAACGGGTCTGGGGCAGGGTCCGTATCCGTCGCTGCAATCGACACTTGCGCCGCGAACTGCCCAGCCCCCCCGACTCGGAATTCCCCCGCAGTTTCCTTGAATTGCGTGCTACGATTGCTAGACTGGTTCGATGTACAGTCTCGAACTGCAGATGAGCTATCTCTTTTTGGGGGGAGCATAGGAGATGAACCGAGCGATGCTACGCAGGGTGTTGATGGTCAGTGTGGTGGCGGTGGCGGTCCTGTCTGTGACGAGTACAGCCAGTGCGTGCTGGCGATGCGGGGGCGGGTATGGCGCTTACTGCTGTGGGCCGACGCTGGGCTGGACCGGGTACAACTACGGTTATTATGCCACGAGCGGCTGGTACAGCGATTGCTGCGATTATGTGGCGTACCGGCCCGCGTATGTGGCGACCTACACGTCGTGCTGCGACCCCTGCTATACGGCCTGCTGGGATCCCTGTTATCGCGGCTGCCGCGTGGGGTTGCTCAGCCGGGTAGCCTACCGCTGGCGGGCTCATCACTACAGATACTACTGGGACTGCTGCGATTGGAACTGCTACAGCCCGTGCTGGTCGGTAGCCGATTGCTGCTCGGTGTGCGGCGAGGCGGACTGCGACTGCGGTGTCGGCACCGGTGACGTGCTCTATGGCGAGCCGTCGGTCGTGCCGGAGGGTTCGTCGACGAGTCCGACTCCGGCCACTCCGCCGGCAGGGGACGGGGCAGGGGAGCCCAGTCTGGAGAAGCAGACGCGGCGCGAGGCGACCAGCGCGTTGTTGACAGTCAGTGTGCCGGCCGACGCCCGCGTGCTGGTCAACGGCGTGCCGACGCGGAGCACGGGGGACGTGCGGCGTTACGTGTCGCGCAACCTGAGTCCCGGCTTCCGCTACACGTACGCGGTGACGACCGAGGCGGTGGTCAACGGGCAGCCGGTGACCCAGACCAAGACCGTCCAGCTGCGAGCTGGCGAGCAAGCGACACTAGCCTTCGACACGCCGGCGCAGGAGGCGGTCGAGACAGCCTTGACGCTGCACGTGCCGAGCGACGCGAAGGTGTATCTGGCGGGCAATGAGACCCAGGGGCAGGGGCCGGTCCGGACGTTCCGCACGACCAGGCTCAGCAGTGGGAAAGAGTGGTCGCAGTACGTGGTGCGGGTGACCGTGGTCCGCGGCGGCGAGCCTCTGGAGAAGGAAGAGACGATCACGCTCCGCGCGGGCGACAAGACGGAACTGACATTCGACTTTGACGTGGATCAGGTGGCGGCCCGGTAGCCACGGGGATCCGCCAGTCAGACCCCTAGACCCTTGCGCGGAGTCGGTTTCGCGCAAGGGTCTGTCTCTTGCGTCCGATCCGGCTTGTATGGGCGGTGCGGACCTCTATACTGACGGCCTGCACGCGGCCGACCGGCGGCCGGTGCGGGCGACAGCGCGGGATCGGGCAGTCAACGGTTGTGGGAGGAATGCGTCCGTGTATCAGCGACTGGTGGTAGTCGGAGCGACTGGGGCCGTGGGGCGGATTGTCTGCGCGCTGTTGGAGGAACGGAACTATCCCTGGCAGCGGATCAAGTTCCTGGCTTCCCGGCGGTCGGCCGGTACGAAGATCCGGTTCCGTGGGCAGGAGCACACGGTGGAAGAACTCCGCCCGGAGGTGTTCCACGAGGGGGACCTGGTCATCAGCAGCACGCCGGACGAGGTGGCGCGCGAGTTCATCCCGGCGGCGGTGCAGCGGGGAGCGGTGGTGGTGGACGAGAGCGGTGCGTGGCGGATGGATCCCCAGGTGCCGCTGGTCGTGCCGGAAGTGAATCCCGAGGCGTTGGCCAGCCACTCCGGCATTCTGGCCAGCCCCAACTGTTCCACCACCCAGATGGTCGTGGCCATGAAGCCGCTGCACGATGCCGGGCGGATCCGCCGGGTGGTGGTCAGCACGTACCAGGCCACCAGCGGGGCAGGGGTGGTCGGCCAGCGCGACCTGGATCAGGGCAGCCGGGCCGCGCTGCAGGAGGCGCCGTACGCCTATGAGTGCTTCGTGCATCCGATCGCCTTCAACCTCATCCCCCACATCGGCTCGCCCAAACACGAAGGCTACACCTCCGAAGAAATGAAGATGGTGTGGGAGACCCACAAGATCTTCGGCGACGACACGATCCGGGTCTGTCCGACGTGCGTGCGGGTGCCGGTGACCAACTGCCACAGCGAGACCATCCTGGTGGAGACCGAGCGGCCGTTGTCGGCGGCCGATGCGCGCAAGCTGTTTGCCGCGGCCGAAGGCATCACGCTGCTGGACGACCTGGCGCAGAAGCAGTATCCGATGCCCCTGTTCTGCAGCGGCAAGGATGACGTGTTCATCGGCCGCGTGCGGAAGGACTTGTCGTGCGACAACGGCATCACCTTCTGGTGTGTGAGCGACAACCTGCGCAAGGGCGCGGCGACCAACGCCGTGCAGATCGCGGAACTCCTCGCGCGGCGAGACAGCACTGTGTAACGCATGCTCGGCTATCGCATGACCCTGGCGTATGACGGCACGGCGTATGCCGGTTGGCAGGTCCAGCCGGGATTGCCGACTGTCCAAGGGATGCTGGAAGCGGCTCTGGAACGGATCGTGGGGGCCCGGGTGCGGGTGGTGGCCAGCGGCCGGACCGACGCGGGGGTCCACGCGCTGGCACAGGTGGCCGGCTTCCGCTGCGTCACGCGGCTCGCGCCCGAAGTGCTCCGCCGTGCCATCAACGCGAATATTCCGGACGACATCTACGTCGCCGAACTGCAGGTCGCACCCGACGGATTCCACGCCATTCGTGACGCGTTGGCCAAGCGATACCGCTACGTCATCCAGGACGGCCCGCACCGGGACCTGTTCGCCCGCACGACCAGCTGGCACCTGCACAGCGGGCTGGACGTCGCGCAGATGCAGGCGGGGGCCCGCTATCTGGTCGGCCGGCACGATTTCCGGAGTTTCGAGTCGGCCGGCGCGCCGCGGCGGCACAGCGTGCGGACGATTTACGCCCTGCAGATCGAGCGTTTTGCCCGCCGCCGGCTGCAGCCGCTGGCCATCGAAGTGGAGGCCGATGGCTTCCTGTACAACATGGTCCGCAATATCGTGGGGTCGCTGGTCCTGGTGGGGCGCCGCGAACGGCCGCCCGACTGGATCGCCCAGGTGCTGGCAGCCTGCGATCGGACACAGGCCGGGCCCACGGCGCCCGCCTGCGGCTTGATGCTGTGGCGCGTGCGATACGGCGCAGCTGCCGGGGGAGAGTGTGCCGATGGTCCGTAGTCGATCGGAGGTCTGTGCGTTGTCCGGCGTGCGAGTTATTGAGTTGTCGAGTTTTCCGGTGGTCAACACTGTGGACAGGGCTGCATGCGCATTGCACATGTGATTACCCGCATGATTGTCGGCGGCGCGCAGGAGAACACCCTGCTGTGCTGCCAGGACTCCGTCCGCCTGTTCGGTGATGAGACGCTGTTGATCACCGGCCCCTCGCTGGGCCCCGAGGGGGACCTGCTGGCCCGCGCGCACGATCTGGCCTTTCCGGTCCAGTTGATTCCGTCGCTGGTGCGCCCGATCCATCCGCTGCAGGACGTGCGGGGCTACCGTGCGCTCAAGTCAGCGCTGCGGGCGTTCGCCCCGGACGTGGTGCACACGCACAGCGCCAAGGCGGGCATGCTCGGCCGGCTGGCCGCCTGGTCGCTGCAGGTTCCGGTGGTGGTGCACACGGTGCACGGAGCGCCGTTTCATCCCTACCAGAGTGCGGCGGCGCGCAGCTTCTTCCGCTGGTGCGAACGGTTCGCGGCCCAGCGGTGCCATCATATTGTCAGCGTGGCGGACGCCATGACGGACCAGCTCGTGGCGGCGCGCGTGGCGCCCCGCGCTCAGTTCAGCACGATCTACAGCGGCATGGAGGTCGAGCCGTTCCTGCGGGCCGACGAGGACCGGTGCGCGACCCGCCGGGAGTTGGGCTTCGCCGACGAACACGTCGTGGTGGGGAAGATCGCCCGGCTGTTCCACCTCAAGGGGCACACCTACGTGATCGAGGCGGCCCAGCGCGTGCTGCAGCGCTGCCCGCAGGTGCGTTTCCTGTTCGTCGGAGACGGGATCCTGCGGGGGGCCCTGGAGCGTCAGCTCGCGCGGGCCGGCCTGCAGGACTGCTTCCGGTTCACGGGACTGGTCCCGCCCGAACGCATCCCCCGCCTGATCGGCGCCATGGACGTGCTGGTCCACGCCAGCCTGCGCGAGGGCTTGGCCCGGGCGCTGCCCCAGGCGTTGATCGCCGGCAAGCCGGTCGTCAGCTACGACGTGGATGGCGCGCGGGAGGTGGTGATCACGGGGGAGACCGGCTACCTGGTGCCGCCGCAAAGCGTCACGCCGCTGGCCGACGCGCTGATCGAACTGGCCCAGGACCGCGCCCGGCGGGAGCGACTGGGCCGGGCGGGCCGCGAGCGCTGCACCGACCGGTTCCGCCACGAGACTATGACGCGCGCGCTGCGCGATCTCTACCAGCGGCTGGCCGCGGCGCCCCGCTGAGCGGCGATCTTCCGCCTGCCACGGGCTTGCGGTAGACTGGAGCACACGCGCACCTGGCTCCACACTCGTACGTGCCGGCGGCGGGCACACAGCTGGAAGGGAAGCGAAAGAGCATCCGTGGTTAGTGGTCGAGAGTTTCTGGGCTCCTGTCGTATGGTGCGGCTGATCCGGACTGGCGGTACCTGCCAGGTCTGGGAGGCGGTACGCGACGGCCAGCGCGTGGCCGTCAAGTTCCTGCAGCCGGAAGTGCGCAACGACAAAGAAGAGATCGGCTACCTGCGGCACGAAGTCGAGGTCGGCCAGACCCTCGACCATCCCAACGTGATCCAGATCTACGAGTTCAACATCGATCGGTCGATCGCCTTCCTGGTGATGGAATACCACCCCGGCCGCAACATCAAGATGCTGATCCGCCTGGGGATCGAGACGTTCGGACACCTGGTCCCCACCATCATCACCACCGCGGCTCAGGGGCTGCAGTACCTGCACACGCAGGGCTGGGTGCACCGCGACATCAAGCCCGACAACTTCCTGGTCACCGAAGACGGGAATGCCAAGCTGATCGACTTCGCCCTGGCCCAGCGGATCCGCACCGGGCTGAGCCGCCTGTTCGGCGGCCGCACGCGTGTGCAGGGGACCCGCAGCTACATGGCCCCCGAACAGATTCGCGGCAAGGCGCTGGACCCGCGCACCGACATCTACAGTTTCGGCTGCCTGCTCTATGAACTGCTCAGCGGCCGCCTGCCGTTCACAGGGGTCAGCCCGGAAGACCTGCTGCGCAAGCACCTGACGGCGGCCGTCCCGGTGCTGTTGAGCGTCAACAAGAACGTCACCCCCGACTTCAGCGATCTGGTGGGCCAGATGATGGCGAAGAGCCCCAGCGACCGTCCCCAGAGCATGGACGAGTTCCTGCGGTATCTCCAGACGGTGCGCGTGTTCCGTTCGCTTCCCCGACCACCTAGCCCAGAAGGAGCAGCCGCTCACGACTGAGCGCTGTGCGACATGGAAATCCCCACACCCGGTTTGGCCTTCGAACAGCCGATCTACGAACTGGAAGCCCGCCTGCAGCAGCTGTTGCGCCCCGAGAATCACCGGCCAGGCGTGGAAGAGGAAATCCGCAAGCTGCGGCGGGAGCTGGCCGAGACGATGAAGCACATCTACGACCACCTCAGCCCCTGGGAAACCGTACAGGTGGCGCGGCACAAGGACCGCCCCCATTCGGGCGACTACCTGGCGCTGGTGTTCGACGAATTCGTCGAACTGCACGGCGACCGCAAATTCGGCGACGACCGGGCGGTCGTCTGCGGGTTTGCCAAGCTGGATCAGCGGAAAGTGATGGTCATCGGACATGAGAAGGGACGCACCTACAAGGAACGCACCGTCTGCTACTTCGGCTGCGCGCACCCCGAAGGATACCGCAAGGCCCTGCAGAAGATGCGGCTGGCAGCCAAGTTCGGCCTGCCCATCATCTGCTTCATCGATACGCCGGGCGCGTACCCCGGCATCGGGGCCGAAGAGCGCGGGCAGGCCTGGGCCATCGCCGAGAACATGTACGAGATGTCGCGACTGGCCACCCCCATCATCTGCGTGATCATCGGCGAAGGGGGCAGCGGCGGAGCGCTCGGGATCGGCGTCGGCGATCGTGTCGCCGTGCTCCAGCATTCCTGGTACTCGGTCATCAGCCCCGAAGGCTGCGCCGGCATTCTGTGGAAGAGTCATGAATATGCGGCCCGCGCAGCCGGCGCACTGCGGTTCACCGCCAAGGACCTGCTGGACTTCGGCGTGATCGACACCGTGCTCCAGGAACCGCTCGGCGGCGCGCACCGCGACCCGCACCAGATGGCCACGCGTCTGAAGGTCTACCTGGTCAAAACGCTCCGCGAACTGTCCGGCCTCGATGGCACCCAACTGCTGCAGGAACGGTACGAGAAATTCCGCCGCATGGGCGTGTTTCTCGAAGACGCCGCGCAGACGACGGCCGACCCGACACCCACCTGATTCGCCACTTTTACGGCGTCGCCGAGCGCACAAATCCCAGTTACGTGCTATGCTTTCAGCAGACGCTCGGTGCGCCACGCCCGGTTCTGTCCTGTCGCCACGTCTGGCGTGGGCCGCCCCGCAGGTCACCCTGCCAGCACTTACCTCTGTCTACGGCTCATCCACAGACTCCATCCGGAAGCACGACGTCCTGGGTGGCGGAAGATCGCGGCGAGTTCCGTGTGATTGGTCGGGTTGTCACGGACCGTTCGATCTCGCCACCCGGGCGTCTGTCTTTGAACAGATTGCCTTGCTTGCGGGCTCTGCGTGCGGCCTGTAGTCGTTGCGACTGCCGCGATTGCCCTGACCGTCACGACCGCACCCGGTCCAGGTTACGGCGGCAGGCCGCAGCCGGGCGCTGGGGAAAAATCTCCGCGGCTGCGGGCGCATAACCCATATGTGAACTATGGTTTCTATTGAAGGAGCGCGCGGATCCACCAACACTCGTCCACAAATCAGATCGCGCAACGAATCCTGTCTTCTCTTTCGGCGGAGTTCACCTATGGCACCTACTCGCACTCGCGGTTCTGAGCCGCTCGTGGCCCCACGTCCGTCGCGCCGGCGTCGACGCGGGGCAATTATCGTTCTGGCAGCCATGCTGATGATCGTGATGATGGCCGTCTTGGCCATGAGCATCGACACAGGCTACATGTACACCATGCAGGCCCAGCTGGATCGGTCGGTCGACGCGGCGGCACTGGCCGGAGCGGCCGTGTTGATCGAGGGCACCGAGGCGGCTCAGGAGCAGGTGCTGGAGTACCTGGTGCGCAATCCGGTCGGGAAGCAGGCCGTCGCGGTGACGCAGGAGAACCTGGGTGAACTGACGGCCCAGTTCCTGTCGGAACACGCCAACGACTATGACATCTTGTGGGGTGAATGGAACGCCTCCAGCGGACAGGTCACTCCGACCGACACGCTGCCGTCGGCGGTCTCGGTGTCGATGACCTACCCGAACCTGCCGTTCTTCTTCGGGCGTGTGCTGGGGCGCAACACGTTCGACCTGCAGTCGAGCGCGGTCGCCATGTATCAGCCGCGCGACATCGTCGTGGTCCTCGACTTCTCGGGGTCCATGAACGATGACAGCGAATTCAAGTCCATCAACACGTTCGGCGCGGACGCGATCATGGCGGGGCTGGCCGGGATGTACAGCGAACTGGGCTCGCCCGTGTACGGCAACATGGTGTTCGAGCCGCAGTACATCACGGTCGCGGGCGCCGGCGACCCGATGATCACGGTCGAGTACCGGTACAAGTCGGTCTACGTGACGTCGGAAAAACCCCTGCAGAACGTGGTGCTCAAGTTCTCCGACGGCTCCACTCAAAAGACCACGATCTCGTCCGGTGCGACGACCGGCACGTTCGCCGGCACCGGCTACAAGTCCGGCAAAGCCATCTACCGCGTGTGGGTCAAGTCCGACAACAACCTGAGCGGCGAAGGCTACGATTACGGTGAAGGCTTCGACTTCGGCTCGTCGACCATTCGGGCCACGATCAAGACGGCGCTGGGGCTGGATAGCGTGCCGTATCCGTATCCGTCCGGCAGCTGGAACGCGTTTATCGATTACGGTCGCAGCAACAGCACGAACAAGTCGGCCGGCTTCGAGTACCGCTTCGGCTACGCCAACCTGATCAACTACTGGCTCGAGCAGCGGAACTCGTACGCCGATACCCCCGACCTGTGGAAGGTCAGCGCACAGCCGGTCACGGCGCTCAAGGATGCTGTCGACGTCTTCATGGACTACATCCGGGAAGTCGACACCAACGACCGCGTCAGCCTGGTCGTGTACGACGCGCTGGACGGCAACGCCATCGTGGAAGTCGGGCTGACCACGAATCTCGACCTGGTGCCGCAGATCACGCGCCAGCGGCAAGCCGGCCATTACCACGACTACACCAACATTGGAGCCGGCATGCAGAAGGCGCGCCAGGAACTGATCGCCCACGGTCGCGAGAACGCCTTCAAGATGATCGTCCTCATGACGGACGGAAACGCCAACTGGTACAACGGCAGCTACAACGAGTCGGGCGCCAAGTACCAAGTGCTGTCCGAAGCCCAGGCCGACGCCACGCTGCGGTATCCGGTCGTGGCGATCAGCCTCGGTGCCGAGGCTGACACGGCGCTGATGGCTCAGGTCGCGGAGATCACCCAGTCACGTCACTTCAACGTGCCGGGTGGCGCTGTGCTCGGCGACTACCGCGAAGGCCTGATGCAGGTCTTCCGCGAGATCGCCGACGCACGTCCGCTGAAACTCGTGCAATGACCTGATTGCCTCCGGCGCTGATGTCGACGAGCCGCGTTGAACCGAACGCGGCTCGTTTGCTTTGCGTCCCGGACCGCGCCCGAAACCGCGCAGCAGACGCGCCGGAAACTGGGCGCCAGACGCGCCGGAAATTGGGCGCCAGAGGCCCGCAGTCAGGGCTTTCCCGCACCTCTCCCCAACGTCTGATAATGTTTCTTATGTTCGGTTGCGTCCCCGGTTTTCCCCGGGATTTCCGCACCCGCGTCGTGCCCCGGGCCGGCCACGCCCAGACGTCACCGGCCGCCCGTCAGCCGTCGTCCGTCGGCGGCGGTCAGGCGTCACCGCCCGCCGTCCGCCACCTGCCGCGCGGCCGCTGCCACACGCGCCCACTCCCCCGCCCTGAGTCGCCGCGCGGCAGCCGACTCCGCCGCCGATCGAACACCTCCAGATACGGTTCAAGCACCTCCTGGAACTCGTCCGGAATCACCGCCCGCGATCTGCTCAACACCACCGACATGTAATGACCCGACTGGGAATCGATGATCGCGCGGCGTGACTTCTCCCCCAGCAGAGTGGCAGCAAACAGCGTGATGATCAGGCACAGGACGGCCCCCTTGGCCAGCCCCAGCAAGGCCCCGATCTGCCGATCAAAGTCTTTGAGCTTCAGGCGGTCGATCGCCCGGGACACCAGACGGAACACGACCCAGATGCCCAGCGCCGTGGCGACGTACACCAGCAGCATGGCCAGGAAAACACGCCACGGGGCGGCGATCGGCAGCCAGGCCGCGACCGTGTCACAGTAGCGGTACGCGGCCGCGTAGCTGGCGACGATCGACGCGAGCGAGGCCACCTGCCACGCTACCCCTTTCCAAGCCCCTCGCGCAGTGGCTGCTAGCAGCACTGCGAGCATCAGCCAGTCGTACGGTGCGACGGTCATTGTCTGAGCTCCAGCATTGTCTGAGCTCCGGGATGAGCCGGGGGCGCGCAAGTATAACGGATGGGTATGGCGTGTTCGATGTGGGGAGGTGCATCTCGCCGCGGTGCTGCGCGCGGCGGGGCGGGGATGCGTGGCCCGCGGCGTCGCGCGACCGCGTCCCCGCGTCCCGGTGCGTCGGTGCGTCTGTTTTCCTCTTGGTGCGATGCCACGAATTGCGGTACAGTCTGCGCTGGAAAGAGCAGGGTGGGGCGGGTGCGTCACCTGCCGCGGGCACGGATACTCCAACGGCGGACACGGTCATGGCTGACTTCCAGACACACATTGCGGGTTCCACACTCATCGGGGCGGGGGTGGGCGCTGTGGGTTACAGCTACGGGATTCCGCTCGAGTCGTGTCTGCTGGCGTTCGGCTTCTGCAGTGTGGCGGGGATGCTGCCGGATCTGGACAGTGCCGGGAGTGTGCCTCATCGCGAGTCCCTTGGGTTCGTGGCCGCCTTCGTACCGCTGCTGCTGGTGCAACGGTTTCAGCATCTGGGCTGGAATCGCGAACAGATCGTGCTGGCCGCGGCGTGCATCTATCTGGTCGTGCGATTTGGCGCGGCGGAGTTGTTTCGGCGGTACACGGCGCATCGCGGGATGTGGCACAGCGTGCCGGCCGCGGCCTCGATTGGCCTGCTGGCGTTTCTGATCACGGAAGACCAGAACCTGCTGCTGCGCGGTTACTGGGCGGGGGCCGCCGTCATCGGATTCATGACTCATCTGATCCTGGACGAGCTTTACAGCGTCGACTTGCGTGGCGTGCGGTGGAAGAAGTCGGCCGGATCCGCGCTGAAGTTCTGGTCGCGCGCCGGTCTGTGGCCGAACATTTCGACCTACGGCAAACTGGCGCTGCTCGCGCTCCTGGCCTGGAGCGACCCGAGCTTGATGGAGGATGCGCACCAGCGTCAGGCGCAGCCGCTGCGCACCGCGCGCCAGGCAGACACCCGCCAGCCGTTGCCGGACGCTCCCGACGCGTGGCGACCGCTGCGTTAGCGCGCGGGGGACTCAGCGTTTGCTCTCCACGAGCAGTGTCACGGGCCCGTCATTGACCAGCGCCACGTCCATATGGGTGCGGAAGCGTCCCGTCGCCACAGGAACACCCTGGCGTTCCACGGCGCGCACAAAGCACTCGTACAAACGCTCCGCCAGTTCAGGTGGCGCGGCGCCGATGAAGCTGGGGCGGCGTCCTTTGCGGCAATCGGCCCACAGCGTGAACTGACTCACCACCAGCATCGCGCCGCCGATCTCCGGCAGGGCCCGGTTCATCTTCCCCTGGTCGTCCTCGAAGATCCGCAGTTCGACCACCTTGCGTGCCAGGTAGTCGGCGTCCGCGGCGGTGTCGTCGAGGCCGACGCCCAGCAGCACCAGCAGCCCACGCTCGATCCGCCCGACAATCTCGCCGGCCACCGCCACACTCGCCTGACTGACGCGCTGCACGCATGCCTTCATGACTCACACTATACAACGGCCGGCGGTGCTCTAGAATGAGGCGCATGAAACGACTGCTGGCCATTACGATGGGTGACCCGACGGGGGTGGGACCGGAGACGATTGCGCGCGCCTGGAGCGACAGGTCGTTGCACGCGCGGGTGCGGATGGTGGTGCTGGGTCATCCGGAGATCATGCGGCGCGCGATCCGGTTGGTGCGGGGTTCGGCGCGCGTCGTGGAAGTCACGGCGGTGGAGGCGGCCGACTCATCGCGCGAGCAGCTGCCGTGCCTGCAGTGCAGTGACGATCGCGTGGTCGCGGTGCCGCCGGCGACTCTGCACCCGCTGGGCGGCCAGGCGGCCTACGAGGCGGTGACCATGGCCAGCGGGTTGGCGCAGGCCGGCCGCGTGGATGGGATCGTCACGGCCCCCTTGAACAAAGCGGCGCTGGCGGCGGCCGGGCACGCCTACCCGGGCCACACCGAGCTGCTGGCCGACCTGTGCGGCGTCGACGAAGTGGCGATGATGCTCTACCTGGGGCCGAGCGAGCTGGTGCGCGGCCCCGCCGGGTTGGGCGTCGCGCACGCCACACTCCACATGGCGCTGCGCGACGTCTTCACGTCGCTCACCCCGGCGCGCATCGTCCGGACCGCGCAGCTGGCCCACGTCGTGACGCGCTGCCTGCTCGACGCGACGCCCGCCCCGGCCGCGCCCCGCATCGGCGTCTGTGCGCTCAACCCGCACGCGGGCGAGCAGGCGTTGTTCGGCGACGAGGAGGAGCGGATCATCCGTCCGGCCGTGACGCGTGCCGCCGACGCCGGCATGGACGTGTCCGGCCCGTTCCCGGCTGACACACTTCTGGCACGCGCGGCGGCCGGTGAATTCGACGCGGTCGTCGCCATGTATCACGATCAGGGACACATCGCGCTGAAACTGCTCGGCATGCATCGGGCCGTCAACATCACGTTGGGACTGCCCGTGATCCGCACCAGCGTCGCGCACGGCACCGCCTTCGACCTGGCCGGCACCGGGCAGGCCCGCTGCGACTCGATGATCGAGGCGATCCGCGTGGCCGCGCTCCTGATCGACCGCCAGTCGCTGCTCAGCTGGAACCCGTGACCCGCGCTGGAGCGTTGCGTCGGTGGGCCGGCGGCGCAGCGCCAGGTGCCCGGCTGCAGGCGGCACGCGCTGCCCCGCATCGCGCGACCGGCCCCTCGGCAGCCCCCCCTGCTCTGCCCTGCTCCGTCCCGCACTGCCCTGCCCGCCGGCCGCCCCCCTGCCCGCCCGCTAACCGCTCGTCCCGGTCACTTCTTCATGACCGTGCGGAGCCGCGCAATGTACTCATCCGTGCGTTCGTCCACCTGCTGATTGTCGCTCGGGCGGTAGTCGAACAGGCTGGCGTCCAGATCGGAGCGGAAGTGGACGTCAAACAGTTCCCAGGTCACGAGCGTCTGGCGCGCTGCGGGCGCGTCGGACGTTCGATCCGGCGGGGCATCTCGGTAGTACGAAATCGCATAGGGAAAGAGCGGAATGACCTGATCGCGCCCCAGCATCAGGGTGACGCCGTGCGGCAGGTGCGGGGGAAGAGCCGACAGATCGGCCGACTGGCCCGCCTGGATCGCCGCCTGCTGGTCAGGCAGCAGATTGGCGACGATGGCCGGTCGCCAACGCCCTTCAATTATCCAGACGGGCAGGTTTTCCTGGCCGACCACCGTCGCTGTGGGGGTGTCGAACACGAAATGGGTGTCGAGCGCGGCGAGCAGTTTGGGCAGTCCGCCGAGCGCCATCCACAAGGTGGGTGGCGGAGGCACATCGGCCGGCCCGATCTGGCTGGCCACGTCACGCAATCGCCGCAGATTGACGCGGCTGAGCGTGTTCTCATCCCCCTGGCTGCGGCGGACCCAGAACGTGTCCCCGTCGCTGATCTGCTGCACGCTGCTGGACCGGGCGGTGACGTCTTCGGCCGCATTGCGCAGCTTCATGTCGAGGCGCAGCATCAGACGCGGCCCGCTGCTCAGCTGCAAATAACTTCCGGAACCGACCAGTTGCTGGCCGAAGATATTGACTTTCTGGCGTGTACTGGCCTCGATGCCCGGCAGCATGAGCAGGCGTTGGGCGGCCTGGGACACGAGTTCCTGTCCGGTGACCGGGCGGGGCGTGGAGGCGGCCGCCGGATCCCCGTCCTGCGTCGGACCGTCGGCAGCAACTCGTGGCTTGTCGGCAACTTGTGACGCGCCTGGAGGCAGGACTTCGGCGGCCAGCAGGACCAGCAGCAGCAGCGGCGGGATTGGCAACATGTGGTTCATGGTGCGGTTGTGTTGGTTTTGCCAAAGAATCTCGTTATTACACGCCGATCAAGATCCCAAAGAGACGTTACTCCCGCACTGCTTGCGCGGGATGACCCAGCGGCTTGCCGCGGACCGGGACACTGCCGTCCGAACTGCGAGAGCCGCCGGACGAGCGGGACCAACCTGGGCGGGCCATTTTAGGGTGGCGTGCGAGGTGGTGTCCACGCCAAATGCATGACGGCGCAAGCCCGACGTATGGCCGGTGGAATCCGCAACCGTCCAGACTCGTTCCGAACAGACCAGCCAGGAGTCACCAGCAGCTCAGGCCCAGATTGGTAGTTCGCGGGCAGGGGCACCGCGTAGGGGGGAATTTATGAAGACCTGCATCTCGCGTTGGATCACGCTCACTGCCATCGCCCTGTTGGCGATGGGGTGTGCTCATCACCGGTCGTACAATCTACCGCCTGCCGCGCGGTTGATGGAGCCGGGTCCTGGAGTGGGTGGCCCGGGGCCGGGTGTGCTGGCGCCACCGCCGCCGCCCGTGGCGGCCATGGGCCTGCCGGGAGCGCCGGGACAAATGGGCGTCGTGCCGGCTTCCGCCTGCATGCCGGACCCCAATTTCGGCCTGATGGCCGGCCCGCCGCCGACCGTCCAGCTTCTCTTTGCCAAGCCGGAGAGCATGATGGTGGCTTGGGACGTGGGCGGAGTCGGTTACTTCGACTCCGAACCGCTGGTGGTCCCCGGCCGCTACAGTTTCCCGACCGGCGGCATGTACCGGCTCAAGATCTCCAACATCCAGGGGCGTGAAGGGGTGGAGCGTTACCCAACGCTGGAGGTCGGCCCGATCACCTTCCGCACCGAAGCGTATCTGGCCCACAACGCCATTCCGATCCAGTTCACGGACGAGGACTTCGATCAGGTGGCGGTCGGCAATTTCGTGACCAAGGTAATCTACCTGCCGGATCCGGAATTCCAGGAACTGGCGCTGGCCGGTGTGGAAACGCTGGTCAGCACGCGGCTCGATCCGGGCGTCGACCCGATCGTGGAAGCCGATCGCCGCGGCTCGATCCTGGCGATCATCCGTATGGGCAACAAGGACCTTGAGCTGCCCGGCGCGATCAGCAACGGGCAAGGCGGGATCATGCCGGCGGGCGCCGTGGCCGGCGCTGGCGCAGGCTATGGAGTCGGGGCAGCCAACTGCGGCCCGATGGGCGCGCAGCAGTGTTTCCGTCCCGGCGAATGCCCGACCAGTGCGGGGATGTACCCAGGCGGGGCCGTGCCCTACGGCAACGTGCCGACCTACCTGTCCGGCGTGACGGTTCCCGAATGGGGTATGCCGATCAGCGGGACGCCGATCGGACTGCCTGGCCCGCCCCACGTGCCGCTGGGGGGCCCGGCCGGCCTGCAGAAGCACGTGATCCGCAACCACACGCCGATGCACATTCCCGAACCGGTTCACAAGTTCCGGATGGACGTACGGCAGCAGCCCGGTTACAGCTATCCGGCGCCGCCGACACGCATGCACATCCGCGAGCAGAACATGTACCCGCCGTTGCGGTTCGGACAGACTCATGACGACGCGCACGAGTGTGTCCAGTAGCGGACCAGCGCGTGCCAACGCATGTGGGGGGCGACTCCCGTCGCCGAACGAAGACACTTGCTTCGGTCGTCGGCACCGGAGTCGCCTCCCGTTCTTTTGTCGGAAGGTGACCATGTACGCCCGAATGTGCCCCAGACGTGAGCAGCACTCATGCGCGGCCGGCGCGCTGCCGACCGCGTCCCCCCTGCGTTGCCTGGTCGCCCTGGTGACGTTCGCGATCGTGTCGTCCTCGGCTGTCGCCCAACAACGGCCCTACCATTACTTCTACTCGGCCGATATGCCGCCGGGCGCGATCGGCGCTGCGCAGCTGTTGCGTGGTGGACCGCTGCCGGGCCATTTCCAGCCGGTAGAGATCACCGGGCCCCAGGAGGCACAGCTGGCCATCGCCACCGAAGGCACGTACGAACCGCCGCAACCCGCACCGCTGCGGGTCGCCCTGCTGGTCGGCAAGGTCTATCGCCTGAAGGTCACCAACATT
>DAISIS010000048.1:0-18256 GCA_036821925.1 Pirellulaceae bacterium | reverse complement strand
TAGCCGCCATTGTCCGACAGGAAGACGACCAGCGTGCGATCGGCGATTCCCTTATCCGCCAGTTTGTCGAGCACCCGCCCCACGTTCTCATCCAGACTCTCCACCATGGCCGCATAGTCCGGATTCCGATGGATCGCGTCCGGTTTGACCAGCGCGCGGTACTTCGCCACCAGTGCCGGCTTCCCTTCAATCGGCGTGTGCACGGTGTGAAACCAGAGGTTCAGAAAGAACGGGCGATCCCCCGCCGCGTCGATCATCTCGAGCGCCCGATCGGTCAGCCGGTCGGTCAGGTAGTCGCCTTGCCGGCCGGGCTCCAGGTCCGGCACATAGCGGAACTCGCGGGCGTACTGCCGCCCGCGAAACGGATAGAAAAACGTCTGCGGCGCGCCCCACAGTGTGCCACCGATGTTGACGTGGAAGCCATGCGCTTGCGGGTAGTATTCCGCGGATCCGAGGTGCCACTTGCCGACATGAGCCGTGAAGTATCCGGCCGCCTGGAATACTTCGGCAAGAGTCAGTTCCTCCAGCGGCAGATCACGCCGCGCAATGGGTTCGAGCAAGCGGCCGGTTCCTGGTTCGGCCGCCGATTCACGCCACTTGGTCAGCTGGAGCCGCGCCGGGTACTTGCCCGTCAGCAGCGAGGCACGGGTCGGCGTGCACACGGGGGCCGCCGCATAGGCTTGCGTGAAGCGCACCCCGCCGGCGGCCAGCTGATCAAGACGCGGGGTGGCGTGCAGATCGCTGCCGTAACAGGCCAGACTGTTCCACCCGAGATCGTCCGCCAGGATCAGCACCACGTTCCACGACGGCTGGACCGCGTGTGCCGCCGCCAGAGAGCCCCCGCACACGGCAGCCAGCACGCCCATGACCACCAGCTGATTCGTCACGCGTCGCATGAGTTCCTGCTCCCGGCCGTAGATTCTGCCGCGCCCCGGCGTGATGCCAGTGTACCAGACCGGAATCGGTGTCAGAACAAGCCGCGGATCCGGCGGCAACTCGCAACACCCCAACGCGGGGCCCGGTTTGCAGGGATCCTGTCCCGCTGCCCGGTGCCGCCCGAGTGCAACGGGACGGCCGGCCAGCCCAGCGCCCAACTTGTTCCGGCCCAACCTGGCCGGGTATCTTCAACGTGCAGGTCATCCCCTTGATTCTGCGAGTGACACAATGATTCCGCGAGAGACACAACCCCGCGGTGGCCACCAAATGAGGACTCCCCGACCATGAGGCATTCGAACTGCATCTTGCTCGCTGGCATTCTGACATGGACCATGCTGGCCGCCGGCCGGGCGCTGCCGGCCGTGGAACAGGTCCCACTCGCTGCGCGTCCGTTTCCGCGCGACGCCGTACGCTTGCTCGACGGGCCGATGGCGGACGCGCAGCGACGCAACGGCGAGGTGCTCCTGCAGCTCGATCCCGACCGCCTGCTGCACATGTTTCGCGTGACGGCCGGGTTGCCTTCACACGCCGAACCCTATGGCGGCTGGGAGGCGCCGGAGGTTGAGGTGCGCGGCCACACGCTGGGGCATTACCTGACGGCCTGCGCCCTGACCTATGCCGCGACGGCCGATCCGCGGTTCCAGGAGCGGACGCAGCAGATCGTGACCGGCCTGGCGGAATGCCAGCAGGCGCTGGCGCAACAGGCGACCCATCCGGGCTACCTGGCGGCGTTCCCCGAATCGTTCTTCGACCGTGTCGAGACCCGTCAGCCGGTGTGGGTGCCCTGGTACACGCTCCACAAGATCCTGGCCGGTCTGCTCGACACCTACGAATACTGTGACAACCAACAGGCACTGGACGTGGCGGTGCAGGCCGCCGGTTGGATCGCGTTCCGCGTCGATCGCCTGTCGCATGCCCAGCAGCAGGCGATGCTCGACACCGAGTTCGGCGGCATGAACGAAGTGCTGGCCAATCTCTACGCACTCACGGGAGACCCTGACCATCTGCGGCTGGCCAGGGTGTTCGATCACCAGCGGCTGTTCGATCCCCTGGCGCAGGGCGACGACCGACTCGACGGACTGCACGCCAACACGCAGGTGCCGAAGGTGATCGGGGCAGCCCGCGAGTACCAGGTCACCGGGGAGTCGCGGTACCTGGACATCGCCCGCTGTTTCTGGGACCGCGTCGCGCTGCACCGCTCCTACGTCACCGGCGGGCACAGCGACCACGAGCACTTCTTTCCTCCCACGGAGTTTGCCAAGCATCTGAGTCCCGAGACGACCGAGACCTGCAACACGTACAATATGCTCAAACTCACCCAGCATCTGTTTGCGATCGAGCCGACGGCGGCGGCGATGGACTTCTATGAACGGGGGCTGTACAACCACATTCTGGCCGCCCAGGACCCGCAGCGCGGCATGTTCGTCTACTTCCTGCCGCTCAAGCCGGGGCACTTCAAGAGCTACTCCACGCTGGACGACTCGTTCTGGTGCTGCTTCGGAACCGGCCTGGAGAACCCGGCCCGACACGGCGACGCGATCTTCGCGCACGGCGACGACGCACTGTACGTGAACCTGTTCATCGCGGCCGAAGTCCGCTGGCCGGAGCACGGCCTGGTGCTGCGTCAAGAGACCCGCTTCCCGGAGGAAGACACCACGCGGCTGCAGTTCGACCTGCCCAGCCCCAGGGAGTTGGCTCTGCGGATCCGCCACCCCGGCTGGGCCACCGCCGGGATCACGGTGACGGTCAACGATGCGTTGCAGACGCTCTCCAGCACGCCCGGGTCGTATGTGACCGTGCGGCGCACCTGGCAGCGCGGCGATCGGGTCGAGGTGCGTCTGCCCATGGCCGTGCGGACCGAATCGCTGCCCCACGCCGATCACTGGCTCGCCTTCCTGTACGGACCGATCGTGCTGGCGGGCGATCTGGGTACGGAGGGCCTGGAGACGCTGGACCTGTACACCCGCAGCCAGGGCGAACTGGCAGCCACTCCCACCCCCGAGGTGCCGGTCCTGGTTGGCGATGGCAGCCAGGTGTTGTCGCATGTCCAGCCGGTGGACGGCCAGCCGCTGACGTTCCAGACCGCAGGACTGGGGCGCCCGGCCGACGTGGTGCTGCAGCCGCTCTACCGCCTGCATCACCGCCGCTATGCGGTCTACTGGGAATGCCGCTCGGCGGAGCAGTGGCAGGAGATCGCCGCAGCGCGAGAGGCGGCCGCGGCCGCGCGCCGGGAACTTGAGGCGCGGACCGTGGATGTGGTGGTCATCGGCAATGCGGAGTCCGAGCAGGAGCACCGGCAGCAGGGGGAGCGGACTGCGTGGGGCCCATTCTCAGATCGCGCCTGGCGGCACGCTGATGACGGCGGCTGGTTCAGCTACGACATGCAGGTGCTGCCCGACAAACCAATGACGCTCCTGTGCACGTACTGGGGGAGCGACTCGGGCAACCGCCAGTTCGACCTGCTCGTCAACGGCACGCAGATCGCCACGCAGCGGCTGGATCGCGACAAGCCGGACGAGTTCTTCGACGTGCAGTATCCGATCCCCGCAGCGCTGACGCGCGGCCAGACCACGATCACGGTGCGGTTCCAGGCCCATCCGGGCCACATGGCCGGCGGCGTGTTTGGATTGCGCGTCGTGCATTGAGTCGCCCCAGCGCGGGGCGGGCCCAGCGGTGCGCTGACCCGCCCCCTGCCGAGGGCCCGCCCAGTGGCGCCGCCGGTCAGTCGGCGGCCTCCACAAAGTCACGATACGCCTGCTCGATATCCGCATCGGTGGGTGCCGCGAGCACCTGCAGGCGGACCCGCGCGGCCGCCGTCTCGCCGGCCGGCAGATCGCGTCCAAAAAGCGACAGATAGACGGACACGTGTCCTTCTGCTTCGTGGGGCATGGCGATCGCAAAGCAGTCCTGCGGCCGCGCCATCAACAACGCCGTCAGCTGGCTGCCGGGGACGCGGCGCAGGGCCAGCGGCCGCTCCAGTTGCGGCAGGATCACCCACTGCACGGGATTGGGCGCCAGCTCCCAGCGCCCGTCCTGGATCAACTCGACCGCGGCGTCGTCCCGCGGAAACATGAGCCAGGTGCCCAGTTCCTGCCGGGCCGCCATCATACCCGGTTCTCCGCCCGCCTGCGGGTTCTCGCGGACGAACGCTCCGGCCTTGGTGAACGCGGCATCGAAGTAGGAGGCGAGGAACAGTTCAAACGCATGCAGGTCCTGCGCAGGCGTGACCTGCACGTCCAGATCCACAGCCGCGGGGGTCGCCCAGCGGTAGATGCCGCGGACCGCAAACGGCCGTGTCGCTTCCGGGGCCGTCTCGACAGTGACCGATCCGTCCGGGTTCAGCTGGGCCTGGCTGGGCCACTCCCAGCCGGCGTTGCCGTAGCGTTTGCCGTCGGAGAAGACTCGATAGACCCCCAGCAGCATGTGCGAGCCGGTCAGCTGCTGACCGCTCGGCACGTGCGTGGCCGCGGTCAGTCCGAACGCCATGTTCGCGCTGCGCAACACACCCTGCAGCACGCCCGTGTCAAAAGTGAACGTGCTGTCTGCACCTGCGGCGAACGCCGGCCCGGGAGGCTCGACAAACGCCAGGTCGAAACGGGTGAACGTGATGTACTTGTAGTCGCCGCGCTCCCACAGGCAGCCGATGGAGCTGTCGGGCAGCAGTGTCAGGTCCGAGTATGCCGCCGGCTCATCGGAGATGATCCGCTCGTTCTCGAAGGTCCGGCCCTGATCGTAGCTCACGCGTGCGACGAGCGTGCGCCGGGCGGGCCCCTTCGGGCCGGTCCACAGGATCCGTTCGCGCTGATCGGGGGCGCTGCTCGCGGGGAAGCGTTCGATGGCGCACGCCACGGGTGACACAGCGTTGCCAGCGAAGACCGGCGACCAGGTGTGCCCCTGATCGTCGCTCACCGACATCCACCGGTGCGCGCCGGAGTTTTGACGCATGTCGATCAGGACGCGGCCGTCCGCCAGCTCGACCAGCTGCGATTCGTCGAATCCCTGTTCACCGGGCACCAGTACGCTGCGTTTCCAGGTTACTCCGTGATCGTCGCTGTAGAGGGTAAAGACGCGATACGGTTCGGTCTTCCAGGCCGGTACGATCAGGCGCCCGGACTGCAATTGGATGCCTCCGCCGGGGCCCACCACTGTGGTGCGCCATTGGGGATCGTCCAGATCCCGGCTGGCGCGTGTGCAATCTTGCGGTTCCGACCAGGTCACACCATGATCGTCGCTCCATCGCACAATCACCTGCGTGTCGTCCGTGCCGGGGCGTGCCGTGCTGGTGTTGCGTTCCGGTTTGCAGCGCAGATAGAACAGCCAGACACGGCCGGTCTGGCGATCGACAACGGTGGCCGGGTTGGCGGCCGACCACAACTCGCCCGGATCCTCAAGCACCTGCATCGGTGACCAGGTCTGGCCCTGGTCCGTGCTGCGTCGCAGCACCAGGTCGATGTCCTGCTTGCCGTAGCCCGGGTCATCCAGGTTGTACTTGCGGGCCTCGGCGAAGGCCAGCAACGATCCATCGGCCGCGGTCTCGATGGCCGGGATGCGGAACGCGAAGTAGCCTTCGGTGCCGGACACGTACACGTCCACGTGGCGGGGCGCGGTGTCCGCAACCGCCACAGCGGCGGGAATCCAGACGAGCGTCAGGAGGGCAGCACGAAGCAACATGGTTCACAGTCTCCAGAAGCACAGGGAGGAACGGTGCACGAGCAGGATGGCACGCGACACTTCTCCATCACTACCCGTTACAATGGATGCAGGTATCTCACGGGACCCGCACAGTACTGCTGGCCCGTGGGGTGTGGGCCGGACGGTCTCGGGAACACAGGAGCACACGCATGCTCGAGCAAAACAAACAGCTGGTACGGCGTTACTATCAGCAGGCGCTGGGTGACCTGACAGGGTTCGAGCAGCTTGTGGCCGGGGATTTCGTCGACCACCATTTTCCGCCCGCGATTCCGGCCGGTCCAGAGGGCGTGCGGCAGTTCTTCCGGGAGGTGCTCGGGACGGTCTTCAGTGACATGCGGATCGACTTCCAGCGGCTGCTGGCCGAAGCGGATTACGTCGACTGCCACTTCACGCTCCACGCCCGCCACACCGGCGAATTCGCGGGGATTGCCCCGCGCGGCCAAGCGATCCGCTGCGCCGCCATCAGCACGTTCCGGGTCGCCGACGGGAAACTGGCGGAGGCCTGGGAGCTGTACGACAGCGGCGACCTGATCAGCCAGCTGCGCGACGCTCCGTGACCTGTGCCCGCGGCGCCGTCGCCGGACCTACAGCTTGCGGCACCGGTAGACAAAGGCGGGGGGCAGGTTGCGCCAGACGGTGCGACTGCGTTCCACCGAACCGAAGGAGTCCCGCAGCAGCCGGGCAAAACGCACACCGGCGGGCAGCAGCGTGCCCTGCAGGTAGGCGAATGTGGCGAAATGTCCGCCGGCCGACAGGCGCGAGAGGACCGCGCGCATCAGATCATGCTGCAGTTCCGCCGAGAAGGCAGCCCAAGGCAGACCGCAGATGATGCAGTCGATCTGCTGAATCCCGCGCTCGCCGCAGATCGCGTCAATCTCGGCCACCGAACGGCAGAGCGTCTCGACGTGCGGGAATTTGCTGGCCATCGTGGCGGCAAACTGCGCGTTGAGCTCCACCGCCAGAAATCGCGTCCCCGGCCGGAGTGACGCGAGGATGGCAGGGGTGAAAGCGCCGGTTCCCGGTCCGAACTCGACGCACGCGTTCACGCTGTTCCAGTCCACCCAGCGGACCATTTCACGGGCCAGATGCGCGCTGCTGGGCGCGATCGCCCCCGTGGCGATGGGATGACGCAGGAACGCCGACAGGAATCGTGTCATGATCGCGGGCCCTGAAGGACAACCAGTCAACAACAGCCACACTCCGGCCACGCAACGTTGCGGCACCCGCGTGGCCCCTCCCCTGCCCTGTCAGGACTTGGCCGCCAGGTTGCGCCGGGCTTCCTCGTGCAGCAGCTGCATGGTTTCTGCGCGTTGCTGGTAGAGTCGCCGCAGTTGCCTGGGTTGGTGGCGCGACAAGGCGTAGTGGGTCAGCAGCGGCAAGATGATCGTGGTATCGGCATAGCACACGACGGCGTCCGGGAGCGAGTCCGGATCGACCTTGCCCCAGCTGACCGCCTCCTGGGGCGTCGCACCAGACAGGCCGCCGGTATCGGGCCGGGCATCGGTGACCTGGAGGAAGTAGTCGTGCCCCGCCTCCAGCACCCGGAAGGACTCCTGCAACTGGGGTTCCGTCTGGAGCATGAAGTTCTTGGGACTGCCGCCCCCCATGAGCAATACGCCGCTCTTGCCCCCCGACCGTTTGGCCGCCAGGACGAAGCTGGCCGTCTCGTTCACGTCGTAGAACGGGTCGATCCGGAACGTGTGTCCCAGCAGTGTGAGCTTGGCAATCACCATGCCGATGGTGGAATCGCCGGGTGACGATGTGTAGACGGGTACGTCTGCGCGGTAGGCGGCGGCCAGAACGGAGACGTCCTGCAGACCATGGGCCTCCTCCTGCTCGGCCGCGTACTTGCCCAGGCGATAATGGAACCCGGCCATGCCCATCTCTTCCTGGAATTCGGGGTTCCGCAGGATGTGCTCCAGGATGACGTCTGTGTGCAAGAGGCAGTCCTGCAAGTCCAGCAGCACATCGTAGATGCGGACGACGCCGTTCTCGCGCAGATCGGCGTCGTTCACGTGCGGGGTACCGGCGTGGAGCGCGCAGTTGAAGGCGAAGTGCAGGTCGTGATACAGGTTGGCCCCGGTCGCCACGATCCAGTCCACGAAACCGGCCTTGATCAACGGCACGACACAGGACTGGCCGAGGCCGGCCGGGGTGAGCGCGCCGGCCAGCGTCAGGCCGACCGTCACGTCCGGCTCAAGCATCTTCTTGACCACCAGCTCACAGCCTTCGCGCAGCCGAGCGCCGTTGTAGGCCAGCATCGTGCGTTCGATGACGTCGCTGAGATTTTCCGATCCGGTCAGGCTCGGCGGGGCGATTCTGCGGCCGGCCAGATAGGCTTTCCGGCGCGGGCACGCCTTGTCCTGCAACCAGACGGGTGTATTCTCCTTCTCCTGCTGCATGATTCACTCCCCGATGACGTTGAGAACAGAGGTTTTCGCGGCGTTCGTGCGGGAACACCGCAGGCACAGTGTCGATTCGATGACGCGGAGCCACCACGCGGCCGTCAGGGGTCCTTCCTGCTGCCGCGCCCGCAGAACGCGACATAGCTGATAATCTTGCCGGCCAGCCGGGCGGCCAGGAATTCCGAGACCACCTGCCCCGCAATCGGCGCAACCTCGACGATATCCGCCGCGACAACCTGCCGCTCGCTGCAGACGCGCCGCAACAACGCGGTGACCTGGCGCCAGGTGAGCCCCCCCGGCTCCGGAGTCCCCGTGCCCGGCACGCAGGCCGGGTCGAACCCGTCGACGTCGACGGTCACATACACCTGCTCGCCCAACAGCGACAGAACCCGTTCGATCCAGTCTGGATCGGTCTCCACGATCGTGGGCGTAATCAGGTTCTCCACCTGCCGCCGGCACTCTGCGTACTCCTGCTGCGAGTAGTTCCGGATGCCCACCTGGGCCACCCGGTCGGTGATTTCCAGGACACGCCGCATCACGCAGGCATGCGAATGCGGGCTCCCTTCATACGTGTCGCGCAGATCCGCGTGGGCATCGATCTGGAGCACGCTGAGCTCACCCCAACGGGCTGCCGCGGCCCGCACCAGTGGGGCCGTGATGCTGTGTTCTCCGCCGAGCGTCAGCAGGAACACCCCGTCGCGCAGGGCCGCACGCGCGGCCTGCTCGACGCGCTGCATCTGCTCCTCGGGCGTCCCCGCCGGCTCCACAGGCGGCAAGGTGATGATTCCCGCCTCGCGGAGGTCCCGCGCCAATTCTTCGTCAAACTCCTCAACCTGGGCCGAAGCCTCCAGGATGGCCGCGGGGGCGCGCGCCGTTCCGCGCATGTAGCTGACGGTTCCCTCGTACGGCACCGGCAGCACCGCATAGCGTGCCTGAGCCGCTGCGCACGCAGCGCCCAGGAAGAACTGGTTCGAAGGTCGATTCATGAATCTGCTTCACAGCCGGGACAGTGGCGAATCGGGGACGTGTACCCGCGGTCGCCAATATAGGCCATCCACGCCGAAAGACAAGGGAAACCACACGCCGCGACCCCGCGGCGCAAACGCGCGCCCAGCACCTCAGGGGCGCCTTTCGTAGCACGCACGGTGGCCGCCCGCCCGGCAAACACATTGGTTGTCGCCACGGACGCAGCGCGTTATCTTGGGTGCTCACACCGACGATCGGCATAACCCGAAAGAGTTGACGATGACGGACCGAGTGCGTCGCGTCAGGCGGCCGCAGCACATCGTGCTGGTATACAACGGTGATCGCTCAGCGGTGCCTGACCGGCCCGAGGATCGCGGGAGCGAGGCCGACCTGCAGCTGATGATCCGGCGGATGGCGCGGGCCTTGCGCAGCGTGGGCTATCGGGTCACCGTGCTGCCGCTGGCGCGGGATCTGTCGGCGTTCCAGCGGAAGCTGCGGCGGCTCGAACCGGACGTGGTGTTCAATCAGTACGACGACGTCGTGCACGGGGCACTGCACGAAATGCGTGTGCCGGCCCTGATGCGGATGATGGGTTTTCCGATCACGGGGTCCCCCGCGCTGGCGATCGGACTGACGCGGTATAAGCACATGACGGCCAGCCTGCTGCAGGGGGCGGGTGTGCACATCCCGCCTTGCACGGAACTGCTGGAGCGGCTGGCGGACGTGGACCAGCAGCACTGGCAGTTCCCGCTGATCGTGCAACCGAGCCACGAGCATGCGGGGATCGGGCTGGATCGCGATTCTGTCGTGCACTCGAAGCGTGCGCTGCGAGACAAGCTGCGGCAGATTCTGCACGAGTACAAGCAGCCGGCGCTGGTGCAGACGTTTCTGCGAGGCAGGGAGTTCAATGTCGGCATCGTGGGGGGGCGTCAGCCGCGCGTGATGCCCCTGGCCGAAGTCGACTACTCCGAACTGCCGCCGGAAATTCCCCCCATCATGTCGTACGCGGCGAAGTGGATCGAGAACACCGAAGAGTACCGCAAGACGTCGGTGATCTGTCCGGCCGTTGTCGAGCCGGAGTTGGCGCGTCAGATTGTGTCCACCGCGTTGCGGGCCTTCCGCGCCGTCGGTACCTGGGGATACGGGCGCGTCGACATCCGCCTGGACGACGCCGAGCGCCCGTGCGTGCTGGAGGTCAACTGCAACGCGTGCCTGGAGGAAGGGCACGGGCTGGCCCGGCAGGCTGACCGCGCGGGAATCTCCTACGCCCGACTCCTGCAGATGGTGGTGAAGGCGGCCTTCGAAGGGCCCCCGTTTGACCGCGACATCCCCATGCTCTGAACGCGTCGGGCAGGCGGGCCAAGTGGACACACAGGGCGCGGCGGCGGTGCGGTCCCCTCAACCCATCAGCCGCCCACAGTAGGCGAACTCGACAGCCAGTCCGGTCGCCATGGCCACGACGTCCAGCAAGGCCTCCGTCTCGCGGCTGCGCGGGAGTTTCAGGTTGAGTGCGGCCGCGCGATCCTCCAGTTTCAGCAGGATGTGCTTCGCATCGTCGTGATCGAGGGCCGACCAGCGGACCATGCGGTCCAGCAACTCCTGGTGGTGTTCGTGCAGCAGATCGCCGGCCCGCAGCGGCGCGCTGGCGCGGGCTTTCGGGAAGACGGCGCGCAGCTTGTCGTCGACATACCCCTGGGCCGCCGCCCGGAACTGGTCGGCACGCTGGCCGTAGTGCTCCGCAACCGGCATGTCCAGCTCCTTCAGCGGGCGGAGCAGCTTGCCGCCCCGCCGACGCGGCGGCTCCTGCCGCAGCTGCCGCATCACACGCTCGACATACTTGAGTTTCTGCAGGGCCGGCCAGAAACGGTAGCGTCTGCGCCAGGCCGACCGCGGCGTGAGCCACACGGCAAACGTCTCCGCAAAGTCCTCGTCGGGATGCTTCTGCGCGTAGGTCCGACCATAGGGGCTGGCGTGGATGTGCCGGACGAAACTGCGGCTGGCCGGCTCGGGGTAAAACGTCTCGCGGTAGGGCTTCGAAAACGGCCCGAACACCTCGCGCCACGCCGGCTCCTTCCACAACTGATAAGCATAGTTGATCGCGTGCCCAGCCTCGTGCCGCAACAGCATCATCAGCATCACATCGTCTTCAATCTCCCCCGTCTGCTCCTGCTCGATGCGCGCCAAACGCCTGTCAGCCAGGTAGAAGGGAATCCCGATGACCGGCACCCGGTCGGGACACCCCCAGCTGTCGGTAAGATAGAACTTCGGGCGAAAGATCAGCCCTTTGGCCGCCAGCTCACGGTACAGCCTCTGCGTCAACGGCTCCAGCGGCGAGCCGGCGATGGCCAGTGGCAGATCGCAGATGCGCGTGTGCAGCAACTCACACCGCACCGTCTCCCAACTGTCGAACGGAGAAGGAGTCCTCAACCTGGCCATGCTGACAGGAATTATCCTGGACCGCCGGGCGGAAATCCATTCCAGGTCTGGGAGGCCAGACGCCCCCCCGACTGCACGCCCCCACACCGTCACATTGTGCACCCGATGGATGCCTCCGCACACCGACTGCCGACGGCATGTCTTCAGCGCGCATCCGGGCCGTCCGCCAGAAGTTGCGGCCGGCCGGCACGGTCCACCACGGCGGGGACGATGCGCCCGGTCAGAGCGTTGTCACCCGCCTTGCCGCCGCGGCCGATCAGGAACCGGCCGTCCGGAAGGCCGACTACGCCCAGCGAACAGTCAAACTCCCATTTGCCCACCAGTTGGAAGGATCTGTCGGCTTTCAGCAGCATCTGCGGATTGCCATAGCACCCGAACCACCAGTGCTCTGCGGCGAAGGCCGCCGTCTGGATGCCCAGCAACGTGTAGCCGCTCTCGAGCACGTGCCGTCTCTGAAACGTGAAAGACGCGTCGTATTCATACGCGTAGTTCTCGCGCACCCCTTCGGGCAATCCGCCGACCACCACAAACCGCTCACCATCGCATGCAATTCCGCCTGCGCCGTGCACCAGTTCCGGCGTTCGGTGCCGGGCCACTTCCGCCAGTGCGTCCGCGTCGTAGACGTAGACCCACGAGTCCGCCTGGCCGGCCAGCTGGTTGAACTTGCCCAGGTTCACTGCCACGTAGATCTTCCCGTCGTGGTGACAGAGATCACCGTGATGGTCGGCCACGGCGACCCGGTTCAGCACGCGGCCGGCCAGATCGGTCTTAACCAGCACGTCCGTGAAACACCAGTAGATGGCGTCACGGTCGTTGGTGCAGATTCCCTGGAGGTGTTTGGCATAGGTTCCTTCGCACTCCACGGCGTGAAACGCCTGGCTCACCGACAGGTCACCGGCGTCCGGGTCGGACATTTCAGCGCGCTGTGGTTGCTCGATGGCGCAGACGGGGGCGGCCGGCCAAGCCCCCAGAAACAAAGACAACCAGCCGGCCAGGCAATACGCTCTCGCTCGCAATGTCAGGTCCCTCCTCCGAAGTACATGCCTTCCGGGGGCGTCGGCGCCGCGACATCAACGCGCGGCGCGTGGGCGCCCCGGCCGGTCTGGAACTGTACCGCCGTGCGCAGCGCGGTCAGAGCAACGATCGCACGCGGTCGTCAAACGCCTGCTGATCGGTGGCGAACGAACACAGGCCGCTGATGTTCATCAGCGCGTCGAGCCCGAGGCTGCCGGCCGACAGCTGGTCCTTCCACCGTTGGTAGGGAGGGATCTTGCCGTCCGCGGTGATGGTCCGGAGATCGGCCTCCGACCAGCGCGGCAGGAAGTCGCCGAATCCCGCCTGTTCGAAGTGCGTTTGAAGATCGTTGGGCGAGAAGTGGTCGAGATCTTCCTGCAGCAGCGCGTCGACGCACTTGCGGAACGGCTCGGGCACCTCCCACAACGTGGCGCCGTTGAAATCGTCGAGCTGGACGCCGCGAGCGAAGGTCACAGCCGGATCGGTGTCGACCTCCGACCGGATCTCCGCGACCGGGTGCTTGCGATACTCCGCGGCCACCTTCGGCGGCATGGTGAACACGTCCAGTCCCGCGAGCGTCGCCACCTGCGCTCCCTCGCGCATGCTGGCACCGATCAGCCGCGAGTGGCTGCGGCCGGCAGCGCGGAGGTCGAGCAGCGCGCGTTGGGTCGCGAGCGTCGCCTTTTCTCCGATGTTCTTGCCGTCCCCCAGCTGATTGTCGGACACGAAGGCATTCAGGCGGCCGAGAAACACGTTCACGTAATCTGGTTGGGACAGCAGGGCCGCAACGTAATTGTGCCGCGCCGAAAAGCCGAGGGTGAAGTTGATCGGCACACCGTTGGCCGCCAGCTTCCGCGCGCCCAGGTAGCCGGCCGGCGTCAGCGGCACCTTCACGTAGAATCGCTCGGGACAGATGTCGTAGTAGCGTTTCCCGTAGGCCAGCGTCCGCTCGACGTCGCCCGCGAGGTCGGTGTGGAGTTCAACGCTCACATGCGCATCAAACTGCTCCACCAGCCGCAGGCCGTGATAGGCATTGAGTACGAAGGCGACTTCCAGCAGCAGTTCCTGCGGGTCAATGTCGGGCGCCGCCTGCCGGATCGTCGCCGCCGCCTTGCCGACCAGCCCGTCATAAAGCCCCTTCTGGACTTCCTTGTTGAGCAGCGTGTTGTTGGTGGTGAGCGCTTCGAACTCGGATGTCCACAGCCCGGTCGCCTCGTCCATGTCGCCCGTGTCCAGCCAGAGGGTGGTGCCGGCGGCGCGCACCTTCGCCCACTCGGCGTCCGCCTGCTGCGGGACCCGCGGCTTGCCAAACTCATGGTCGAATCCCTCGCGCACCAGCGTCTTGACCTGCGACGCAATCGCGTTCCTGTCTGCCATGTTGGTATCTCCCAAAGAATCCTGGCCCACACGGCCGTCCATCTTACCGCAGCCATCGTGGCCGCACACCCCACGCCCCCCGGCCACCGGGCGGGCACGGTCCGCCAGCTCCTGCTCCGAGCGTTGACGAACCAGACGGCGGCCCCTAAATTGGTGTCTTCATCCCGATCCTGGCCGCTGCCGCCATCCGCGGGCGTGACAAGCAGCGCAAGAAACGGATTACTGGTCCGTGTCCCAGACTTGAAAGCAGAAGGCACTGAGAGCAAATGGCTGTTCCCACCAATGCACCGGCGTCAATTGAGCTGTCCGCCATCAACACGATTCGCACACTGTCGATGGATGCCGTCGATGCGGCCAACAGCGGGCATCCGGGCACGCCCATGGCCCTGGCCCCGGTAGCGTACGTGCTGTTCAACGAGATCCTGCGCTACGATCCGGCCGATCCCGCCTGGCCGGCGCGCGACCGGTTCGTGCTCAGCTGCGGCCACGCCTCGATGCTGCTCTACTCCCTCCTGCATCTGGCGGGGGTCCAGCAGCTGGGCGCCGACGGGAAACCGACCGGGGAGCCGGCCGTGCCACTGGATCACATTCGCCAGTTTCGCCAGCTGCACTCCCGGTGCCCGGGGCACCCCGAGTTTGGTCACACGACGGGGGTCGAGACGACCACCGGGCCGCTGGGCCAAGGGGTCAGCAACAGTGTGGGCATGGCCATCGCCGCCCGCTGGCTGGCCGCTCATTACGATCGGCCCGGCTTCGAGCTGACCGGTTTCAACGTGTACGCTCTCTCGAGCGACGGCGACATGATGGAGGGAATATCGGGCGAAGCGGCTTCGCTGGCCGGGCACCTGAAGCTGTCGAATCTCTGCTGGATCTACGACGACAACAAGATCACGATCGATGGCGAAACGACGCTGGCGTTCAGCGAGGACGTGGCGACGCGTTTCAAAGCCTACGGCTGGAATGTGGTCCGCGTGGACGACGTGAACGACCTCGCAGCGCTGCGCGGCGCCCTCCAGGCGTTCCAGGCCTGCACCGATCGACCGACGCTGATCGTCTGCCGCAGTCACATCGGCTGGGGCTCGCCCAACCTGCAGGACACCTCGGAAGCACACGGCGCACCGCTGGGCGCGAAGGAAACGCGGTTGACCAAGCAAGCCTACGGCTGGCCGGAAGACGAGCAGTTCCGGGTGCCGGCGGAGGTGATGGCTCATTTCCGCGCCGGGATCGGTACGCGGGGGAAACAACTGCGTGCGGCCTGGGAGGCGCAGTTCAAGGAATACCGCCAGCAGCATCCGGAGCTGGCCGAACAGATCGACCTGATGCGTGGGCGCAAGTTGCCGACCGGCTGGGACGCCGACATCCAGCTGTTTGCGGCCGACGCCAAAGGCATGGCCAGCCGCGCGTCGTCCGGCAAAGTGCTCAACCAGGTCGCCAAGAACATCCCGTGGCTGCTGGGCGGCTCAGCCGATCTGGCTCCGTCCAACAAGACGATGCTCACTTTCGGCGAGGTGGGCCGATACAGCGGGGAGAACCCGGCCGGGCGCAACTTCCACTTCGGGATTCGCGAGCACGCGATGGGGGCCATCGCCAACGGCATGGCCCTCTGCGGATTGAAGCCGTACATCGGCACGTTCTTCGTGTTCAGCGACTACATGCGTCCTCCCATCCGCATGGCCGCCATGATGCGGCTGCCCATCCTCTATGTGTTCACCCACGACTCGATCGGCGTGGGCGAAGACGGGCCCACGCACCAGCCGGTGGAACAGCTGGCCGCGCTGCGGGCCATCCCCAACCTGCTGGTGATCCGGCCCGCCGATGCCAACGAAGTCGCCGAAGCCTATCGGACGGTCGTGGCGTTGTCCGACCGGCCGGCCGCGCTGGTCCTCACGCGTCAGAACCTCCCGACACTCGACCGCACCGTTTACGCCGCGGCCAGTGGCCTGCAGCGCGGCGGCTACGTGCTGGCCGATGCCCCCGACGGCAAGCCCGACGTCATCTTGATCGGTACGGGCAGCGAACTGTCGCTCTGCGTGGAGGCGCGGGAGCAACTGGCCCAGGACGGCATCCGGGCCCGCGTGGTGAGCATGCCGTGCTGGGAGCTGTTCGACGCTCAGCCGGCGGAGTACCGCGCCGCTGTGCTGCCGCCCGACGTCACCGCGCGTGTGGCGGTCGAAGCCGGCATCGACCTGGGCTGGGCCCGCTACATCGGCGACCAGGGGCGGTTCGTCGGCATGCGTTCGTTCGGCGCCTCCGCCCCGTACGAGAAGCTCTACGACCAGTTCGCCATCACGCGGGACCAGGTCGTAGCCGAAGCGAAAGCAGCCGTCGGCCGGTAGCGGGCGGTAGAGGGCAGTAGAGAGGGTTCCAGCCTGTCAGAAGGCAGTGACAGGCTGGAACCGTGGATGGAAACAAATCACCGCGGACAGGCTCCCTGCCCCGCTGCTGCGTCAAGCCAGCCCGCCGGGCATATTGGCCTGGATCCACTCGAAGTAGTCGCGCATCTTCAGCTTGCTGGCAGCGGCCGTGTCGAGATAGTAGATCACCTGCTCATGGAGCTGCAGCGCACTGGCCGTGCACATGCTGGTCACCGGGCCTTCGATCGCGTCAGCGATGGCTGACGCCTTCCCCTCGCCGTTGGACAGCAGGATGATCTTCTTCGCCTCCAGGATTGTGCCGACCCCCATCGTGATCGCGTAGGTCGGCACCTTCTCCCCTGCCTTGAAGAAACGGGAGTTGTCGTCGATCGTCTGTTGCGTGAGGGTCTTGATGCGGGTCCGAGAACCGAGCGAACTGGTCGGTTCGTTGAAGCCGATGTGTCCATCGGAACCGATCCCCAGCACCTGCAGGTCAACGCCGCCGCATTCGTCGATCATCCGCTCGTAGGACTCGCAGAACGCCTTGTGATTGTCAGTGGTGGCTGACGGGAGGTGGGTGTTCTGCGGCGCGATGTTGATGTGGTCGAAGAGGTTCTCCTGCATGAAGTGCCGGTAACTCTGGGGATGGTCCGGCTTCAGGCCGACGTACTCGTCGAGATTGAACGTCGTAACATGCGAGAAGTCGAGCCCCTCTTCCTTGTGCATCCGGACGAGCTCTTTGTACAGTCCCAGAGGAGTGCTTCCCGTGGCCAACCCGAGCACGGCATTGGGTTTCGCGTTGAGCGTCTTGGCAACCATCGCAGCTGCAGCTTTGCTCAGCTCTTCATATGTCTTGCTGATAATGACTTCCATCGACCGGACCTCTCTAGGCAAATGCCATCACACCGTAGAAATAACCTCCGCCCAAACAGAACACCACGATTGGCAGGCGACGGCCCGACTGTCAAGCCCCCAGCGTCCCGGCAGTTCCGGGCGGCCGTGCGCCACTGCGCACGGCCAACAAGTAGGCCGTGCCACACGCCCCACCGCAGAACTGGGCACCCGGCATGTTGCGGGACGGACGGGCCGCTCGCCGCCATGCACGGCCACACGCCCCACCCGGGCCAGATGCCGGACGGCCCGGCTTGAGCGGGGCTCGCCCGCCCGCGGCAACAAACTGGGTCGTGTGGCACGGCTTACTTGTTAGCCGTGCCGGAAGCGCGGACCGGTAAGTGTAATGGTTGTGCCCCGTGATGTCGCACGGTCGGAAACGGACCCTGCGATCGACGCTGCTTGGCAGCTTGGCAGTCAGCACGGCCCACACGTCTTGTGCGAAATCCGAATGTCGGTTAGGATCGGGCGATGATCAGGGCAGGTCACTTTCTCGCATCGCGATGAGGTGACACAATGAGGACGCCGCACGGTCCCCGCAAGAAGGCTACACATTACGACCTACCCGGCAACGCCCACTACTTGACATTCTCCTGCTACCACGGTCTCCCACTTCTCTCGAAAGACCGCGCGCGGCTATGGTTCCTCGAATCGCTCGCCAACGCGCGGGTCAAATACTGCTTCGATCTCTGGGCGTGGGTCATCATGCTCGAACACGTGCATCTGCTGATTTACCCGCGTGAGCGTGTCTACAAAACCCAGCAGATCCTCGCCGCGATCAAGAAACCGGTTGCCTGCAAGGCCATCGAATTCCTCCGGAAGTACCACCCTGCATTCCTGGAGAAACTGACGGTTCGCAACAAGAACCGCACGCACTATCGGTTCTGGCAGGCTGGGCCCGGGCACGATGCCAACCTGTACGAGGTCGCAACGCTCCACAAGGCAGTCGAGTATATCCACAACAATCCCGTGCGTCGTGGTTTGGTCGTGTGCCCGACCGACTGGCTCTGGTCGAGCGCGCGTGACTGGGCGGGACTCGGCCATCCCTATTTCACCGTCGATCGCACGATTCCCATGCTGCATCCAGACGGGCAGTGAAGACCCATGTTGCGGGACGGACGGGCCGCACGCCGCCATGCACGGCCAACAAGTAGGCCGTGCCACACGCCCACCGCAAAACTGGGC
>DAISIS010000047.1:0-18277 GCA_036821925.1 Pirellulaceae bacterium | reverse complement strand
TCCTCGCCCAGGTTGATGGCGTACACGACGGCGCCGCCCTGTTCCGCCTCCGCGACAAACTCGTTGAGCGCCGGCATCACGTCCGTGCTGGGGGCACACCAGCTGGCCCAGAAGATCAGCACGATCACCTGCTGGCCCAGATGGTCCGCCAGCTTGACGCGCGTACCCTGCAGCGTGGCCAGTTCCAGCGGCGGAGCCGGCTTGCCCAGCAACTGCTCGATGTCCCCTTCCTGCAGCGCGGCCAGCAGATCATTCACGCGCCGCGCTCCGGGCGGAATGTCGAGCGCGAAGGTCCCCTCCGGGTGCGTGACCCCCACCTGCCACTGAAACACGCCGGACGTGGTCAGCTGGAACGTCCGCTGATCGTCAATCGGAATGCTGGTGGTGGTGACCAGTTTCGTCAGCACCGGTTGGTCGCCGGTGGTGAACCAGAGATCGAACACGCGTTTGTCGACCAGCGTCAGCCGGAAGTGCCGGGTGCTGGCGTTGTTGAGCTGCTCCGCCCCCAGGTCCTCGACACCGGTGATCTGCGCGATCAACTGAGCGCGGAACTGCGGGCGGACCAGGAAATCGACCCCGGAACCATTGAGCGTCTGGAGGGTCATGGCGTCGTGCTGCAGTTCGTCGAGCGTGCTGCCTGCATCGTGCTGGCTGTAGAGATTCGCCGAGCGCAGCAGCCGGGTCATGGTCCGGCCGTCACTGACGCACACGAACTGGCCGGCACCGTGTTCGCGGGACCCCGCCTCGATCCGCAGCTTGCCGCCCGCCTGCACGGCGACATGGAACAGGTTCGTGCCCTGCACATCCTTGCCGGCCCCCGTGGCGTTCCACTGGCTGACCACGTCCGCGATGAAGGCGCCCGAGTCGGTCAGGCGTTTCTCGAACCCGCGGACAATCTCGTCGAAGGTCTTTTCCGCCGCGTTCAGCTTCACGGCCGGCGCCACGACCGTCGCCTTGGCTCGCTGAGCCGGACCGCTCTGGGTCTGCGCAGACCCGGCCTCGCTGACCAGCGCCACCAGTACCATCGTCCCCCACCGCATGTATCGATACATCGATCCACCTCCTCTTCGATTGTCCTTCGTCCAAAACGGGTGTGTGCACGCGTCGACGCCGGATCGCCCCCGCCGGTGGCCGGGGCGTTCAGCGCGGCCGGTAGCCGGCCAGATACACCTGGTTCACGCGCTGCACTCCCAGGTTCACTTCGTTCAGATCCGGTGCGTTGGCCAGGGGCGACGTGCCGACAATCACCTTCCGGCTGGCGTTGAGCGTTTCCAGCAGCTGGTTGACTTCGTTCAAGCGCGCGCGCTGCTGCCGCGGACTGGCGCCACCGGTCACCTCCTGCCGCAGCTGGATCAGCGCCAGACGCAGGCTGCGCGCCTGTTTCTGCAGCGCCGGCACCTGGGGATAGTAAGGCAGAAAGGGATTGTAGCCCACCACGAAGGCATTCACCTGCGCCACCGCCTGGTCGATCGCAGGAACCATGTCGCGGGGGGTCCGCGTCGGGGTCGGTCGGTGTACCTGATAGGGCAGCTGGCTGTAGGTCGGCGCGTTGAACAGCACCGGCTGACCAGGGTCAATGGCCGGCCCCGATGCGACCCCCACCAGTTCCCCGACCTGCTTCACGTCCCAGTTGACCACGTCCCAACGCTGCACGACGCCGCCGGCCGGAATGTGCACCCGCATCGCCTGCGAGATGCCGTCGGCCAGTGAACGCAGGCGCAGGACGTACGCGCGCACCTCCGCCATCGGCGTACCGACGCGTACCGTGTGGTGGAACGCGTCGACCTGCGCATAGAAGAACTCGACGTCGCGCAGCAGCTGCTTGTGGTGCTCATCCGAATTGAACATGCTCCGCAGCACGTAGAGCAACTGCTGCGTGTCGCTCGACAGAGCCGTGTTCAGGCGGAGGATCTCGTTGTACAGCCCGGCATCGATGCCCGGCGGCGCGCCCGACCCGGCAGGGGCGGACGGGGGCGGGGCGGTCGTGACCTGCGGCGGAGCCCCCTCGAACGACTCAAAAATGCGCGTGAAGCGGTTCAGGTACGCTGTGGAATTGGGCGCGGAAAAGTACACGCTCTGGAAACCGTCTTCCAGCGCAGACAAAGTCTGATGCAGGTCCCGGTAAGCCTGGTCATACGCGGCCGGTGAACTGACCACGGCCTGCTCCAACCTGCGGCTGGCGTCGACCAGGTTTCGGCTCACGATCGCCAGCTGCCGCCCCTGCGGCGTGCCACCCAGCTCACTTTCGAGCGACTCACGCAACACGCGCGCGGTCGCCGACAGCTGACCCTCGCGCGCCTGCGTCTCGGACACCGGCGCGGAGGACGTCGGCAGCGGCACCCGCTGCGCCGTCTCCTGCTGGGCCGCCTGCAGGAACTCCGGCACCAGCTTCTCCCGCGCGCCCCGGTGCGCCGTGAGACGGTTCATCCAGGCTGCCACCTCCGGCTGAGACGGCGCACGGTTGAGAACCTCCCCGTAGAGACTGGTGATGAACGTCTGCGGGTTGCGCCCCTGACGCACGAAGTAGTCCTCGGACGACAGGAACGTCACCTGAGCGTCCGTCAGCGTGGTCCCCTTCTGAAAGGCCCAGACCCACTGAGTGAGCTCATTCGACGACGGCTCGCGCTGCAAATACCGCTGGTACAGACTGCGAACGAACTCCGCCGAGTTGTACACTTGCGCGCGACTGGGCGCCGCCGAACCCATCAACAGCAGTCCGGCCAGCACAGAAATCCGTCCCCAAGGCATTGTTGCGATCCCTCCACAAACCTGTGCCCCGCTCCCTATCGCCTGCCGCCGCCGTGGCCTGACCGAGCGACCTCCCCGCCCCAACCGCGTTCAATCTCCTCCAGCGTACGCCCTTTCGTCTCCGGCACAAAGGCCAACACGAACAGGATCGCCAGCACACAGAATCCGCCATAGAGGTAGAACGGAAACGCGTGGTGGAACTGGGCTACCAGCCAGGCCTGGTCATCCAGCATCGGGAACGTCTGGGAAATGACGAAATTCGCGCCCCACAGGCAGACCGTGGCGATGGCCATCGCCCGCCCACGGATCTTCGTCGGAAAGATCTCCGAAAGAATTACCCAGGTCACCGGCCCGACAGACAGGGCGAAGGAGGCGATATAGGCAAGCATGAACAGCAGGACCCACGTCTCCGTCCGCTGCCACTGGGCAGCCAGGCCGAGCGCCAGCAGGCTGACGGCCATGCCGACGTAGCCGAGGATCATCAGCGGCTTGCGGCCGAGCCGATCCACGGTCCAGATCGCGATGATCGTGAACGACATGTTCACCGCCCCCACGACGATGGTCTGCAGCATGGCCGCATCGGTGTTAGCACCTGCCAGGCTCCGAAAGATCTCGGGGGCATAGTACAGAAACACGTTGATCCCGGTGATCTGCTGCAGCACGGCGAGCACAACGCCGATCGCGAGGGCCAGCCGCATGCCGGGTGCCAGCAGCTGCCAGACCGAACCACTCTCCTGCCGCAAGGCATCCTTGATCGTCTGAGCTTCGAGCAGGGCCGTGCGGGATCCGTTGATGCGTGCCAGCACCCGGACGGCCTCGTCGGTACGACCTTGCTTCAACAGCCAGCGGGGGCTCTCCGGCACCACCAGCAGCAACAGCAGCAGCGCCAGTGCCGGCAGCGTTTCCGAGGCGAACATCCACCGCCAGCCGTACGCGACGTTCCACGTTTCGTCCCCCGACAGCGCGATGCCGTAGTTGACGAAGTACACGGCCAGCATACCGAAGACGATCGCCAGTTGATTGAGCGAGACCATGCGACCGCGGATCCGCGCCGGCGAGACCTCGGCGATATACATGGGGGAGGTCATGGAGGCGGCGCCGACCCCCACACCGCCGATGGCCCGAAACAGCGCGAAGAGCCACTGGCTTGGCGGCACCGCCGTGCCAATCGCCGAGATGATAAACAGAACAGCGCACAGGAGCAGCACGTTCTTGCGTCCCAGGCGGTCGCTCAGCACGCCCGCCAGCATCGCGCCCCCGGCACAGCCCACCAGGGCGCTGGCGGCCGCCCAGCCTTTCATCGCGGCCGACAGCTGGAAGTGCTGCTCGAGAAAATGGATCGCGCCGGAGATCACCGCCGTATCGTAGCCGAACAGCAGCCCGCCCAGCGTGGCCACGAAGCAGATGAGCACCAGGTAGGACAGGCTGCCTTGGTCGCCGTCCTGCAGATCTGCCGCCGGTGGACGCTACGCAGACGAGACCGCACCCTGTGCGGCCGCTGCGTCAAAGGTGTCGGTCATCGAGTATTCCTTTGGGATCTTGCCCGGCGTGCCCATGCGCGTCTGAGGGGATCTGCCAGCCGGCATGCGGGAACTCTGCCCGGCCCCCGCCTCACGCGCCGCTTACGCGGATGGCGTCGAACATGGCCAGCATATTGGGCGTCGGAGTGGGACCCTGGACGTTATGGATGGAGTTGAAGACCAGCCCCCCGCCGCGATTGAATATGTCGATCCGCTGGCGGACCTCCTGGTAGACCTCCTCCGGCGTACCGAACGCGATCGTCTTCTGCGTATCGACGCCGCCGCCCCAGAAGACAATATTGTCGCCGTAGGCCTTCTTGAGCGCGGCTGGATCCATGCAGGACGCCGAGCACTGCACCGGGTTCAGGATGTCGAAGCCCGCTTCGATGAACTCGGGAATCAAGTTGTACACCGATCCGCACGAATGAATGAACGTCTTCCAGTGGGATTTCGCGTGGATCAAACCATTGACTCGTGCGTGGAACGGCTTGTACAGCTCCCGGTAGGCCGCATGGGAGATGAACTGGCCACGCTGCGTGCCGAAATCGGTGCCGGTCACGAATGCGGCATCGATGCGATCCCCGAAGATGTCGATCAGTGTGGCGATGTTCTGTTCGGCGATTCGGCACTGATGCTCGAAGACTGCCAGCACGTAGTCCTTGCGGACGGCCGTCGACACGTACCACTCCTCGACGTCCCGAATCCCTCGCGGGTGTTTCAGGAACGGGGCAGGCACCAGCGCAATGTCGCCGAACGCTGTGCCCGGGATGGACAGGATCACGCCGTACTCGCTCCGCTCGTCGAGCCAGTCGCGCATGCGGGCATAGTAGGCCAGGTCTTCCGGGCTCAGCAGCTGGAACTCCTCCATGTTGTCGGCCGGATCCAGCCTGGCTTCGTCGAGCGGCGGCTGGCGGATGATCGAGTCGAAGAAGTAGCCGGTACGCGGCATGTGGCCGCTGGGTGGGACGGACGTATCCCCTTGCGGATACATGTACGTGTCACCGGCCTCGTTCCGGGTGTAGTTGAAATCCTCGGTGACCAGCACTTCGGTGCCGTCATTCATGACGAACGGCTTCCAGCCGGTGGGCTGGGTCCCGAACATGCTACAGCGACCGGGTACGCCGATCACGTCGATTCCCAGCGCCTCACGCAGCCGATCATCGATCTCGCCCAGCATCTGGTACGGCTCGATCACCTTGACGCGATGGCTGCTGTCGCCCAGCACGGCTTGCCGCAGTCGGGTGACGGCCGACACGTGAATGCCGGTCACCGCGGTGGCACCAAAGTCGACGCACACGCGGTCTGGCTGCTGGTGGGCCAGCGTCGCCTGCAGTCTCTCGCGGGGCGTCATACGGCCGGGGCTCTGTCTGCTCATGGTGTCTGCGGCTCCACGTCGGCCATCAGCACGACGGTTTGATTCAGTTCCGGCGCCGTCGCGGGAAAGCGCAGCGTTTTCCGCTCCGTCGCCACTTCAAGGTAATACTCGAAATCGGACGAGATGTCCTGTGCGGCAAGCACGGCGCGGTACACACCCCGCGCGACGTGCGTCAGGGGCAGCGCCTGGAAACGAGCGTTGCCCAGCGGCCGCCAGTGGCACACCGCGACTGGCCTGTCGACCCCCGCGATCACCGCATCCAGCTGCAGCGACTCACCGGCATCCAGCGATGTCCGGACGACCGGCACGAACAGCCGCGGCTCGCCCGGGTAGGCGCGTGGCAGCGTCGCCCTGCCGGACAACGGCTCACCGGTCGCTTCCGCGATCGCCTTCTCAGACGGGTCCAGCAGCAGCGGGAAGACATGCTGCTGCCAGTTGGCGACGGTGCCCAGTTCGCCGGGGTTGCTGATCGTGTCCAGCAGGAACTGCTGGACGGAGGTCAGCTCGCGGATCAGCCGTCCGCGCAGGGGCAGTGCCTTGCGTTGGGCGAGCTGCTTGCGCGCCGCCGCGTCGGGCGCCTGTTGCATGGCCTCGAGCGCCTCGTTCAGCTCGGCCCAGGTGCAGTTCAGTTTGCCCAGCGCGCGCAGGTACTTGAAATTCGCCAGCCAGTAGTCGTAGCGCTCCAGGTGCCCGGCGCCGCGAATCAGCGGGCGCAGCGCGTTGAGCTCGTCCACAAACGCGTACTGCCCGGAGACGGCGTCCCACGGCCGGGGATCGGGCACAATACCGCCCGGCCCGTTGACCCAGTCGGACGGCCGCGGCAGGCGACAATCCAGGCGGGCAAAGACCGGGCCGATCCGCAGCCCGGCGCGCGGCCCGAACTCGGCGCTCGCCCAGTCCAGATAGAAATCATCGCTCGGAGCCGTCCGCCAGTGGGGATAGTCGAGCCGCCGGCTCTCAAACGATCCGGTCAGCGGCGGCGGATCCGCGTCGACCAGCGGCGTCTTCCAGCCGTCCTGGGACCAGGCCGCGTGGGCCAGCGCCGACACGTTGGGGCCGAGGATCCGCGTGCGCCAGTGAATGCCCAGCAACCCGTCACAGCCGTACCGCAGCGCGTCGGCGGCGTCCTTGCGGAGGCGGCCGACCCACAGCTGGGGAATGATCAAGGCGGGATCGTCTTCCAGCCAGGGAATCGCCCACCCCGGGCGCCCCGTCATCGCCGCAAACCCGGGCTCGACCGGATCGTGCCCCACGTTGCGGTTGATGCAGCTCAGCGGCCACGACTTGGGCAGAACGCCGTCGAACAGCGCGGGGTGTTGAGGCGGCCCCAGGACCCAGCCGCACGTCGCCAGCTGAAACGGGGCGCCCACCGCTTCAGCCGCCTTCTGCATGGCCTGGAAATCGGCCAGCGTCGCGTCGATCTGCTCCTGCTTCACGTCCTCCCAGGTCCAGCCCTCCGGAGTCCACACCCAGTAGTAATCGATCGGGTACGCGGCCATGATCCGGCGGAAGATCCCCTCGTACACCAGCTGCACCGCAGCCGGATCACTCGGCATCTTGCCGGCAGCCTCCAGACGCTGCCGGACCTGTTTCGGCATCACCAGCGGAGTCTCCGTGCCGACGCACGTCTGGACGCCCAGCTCGCGGGCAAACCCCAACAGGTCCCGCAAAACAGCGCCATATTCGTTGAACACCGTGTTGGCGCGCACCGGATCCATGTCGGTCCACGGGCCGGTATCGCGCATGTACCCCGGCCCGTAGTCGTCCCGATCGAACAGCTGATCTGCGCCAAACGCGTAGGCGCTGGTCCGCCCGGGCTGGTAGCCCCACGCCCCCGTCACGTTGCTCGCCGTGAAATGCCGCGCCGGGTAGCTGGCCAGCACTCGCCCCGCCGGGCCGATGTCGCCGGGCGGGCCGATCCAGACAGTCGGCTCGGGCCCCACCGCACCTTCCGGATACGTGTGCAAGCCGAAAAAATTCATCCGCATCTTCGGCAGCTGCGCCAGGACCGCCTTGTAGGCGTGCGGGTCCCACCAGTCCGGACCTTCCGGGAAGTCGTGGAACGGCTGGATGCCGCGCGTCTGGAACAGCGGTCTGCCCACCTGATCCAGATCCGCCAGCTCCCAGCTCATCGGATGGTCGGGGACCACGTCGCCGTGCAGATAGAAACGGACCCCCAGCTGCTCTGCGAACTGGTAGGCACCATACAGCGTCCCGACGTCATCGCCCCCCACGACCAGATGCACCCGCCGGTCCCCCTCCGGCACCGACTTCAGCAGGTACTGCTCGGCTGCCAGCTGGTCGATGGTAGTGCGCAGCGCCTCGTCGCGAACCCGCCGGGTGACGACCTCCCGATCCTTGTTGCCGACGACGATCTGTTCCGCGGTCGCGTCATCGGTCGTCGCGGTGCGCACCTCGAGCAGCATGCCGGTGCGGACGTAGACGTACCGGCGGATCTCCTGCGCCGCCAGACGTTCCAGCCGCGTCGCGTCCGCAGGCCGGATAATCTCCACAGCTGCTTCCTGCGGGATGCCGGCCGGCAATGCCCAGCAGCTCCAGACCGCAGCTGTCAGGCTCAACAGGCGAATCATGACGCATCTCCTCAGCGCGCGGCAATCGGCTCGAGTCCCAGCTGATTCTCCGACAGTTGGCCCGGCAAGGCAACGGGATGCGCGGGAGAAATCAGGACAGGCGCGGCGGGCCGACGCCGCTGCGCGCACACGGCGTGGGCCCCACCTGGTCTGCGCATCCCGCCTGGCGCCTGTCCGCACCGCCGCTCATTGGGCCTCCGATCCCACCAGCAACCGGGTCTCGCGCGGGCCCAGTTGCAGCGGGAGGCAGCCCTCGGCATCCGCCTCCAACGCGTGTATCGCGCCGCTGGACGGATCGAGTGCGCACCACGTGTGTCCCGCCCGCATCGCCATCCGCCCCGCGTAGGGCTGCCGCCCCACGTTGGCGACCAACGTAATCGGGCGTCCGTCGCGCAGGAAGTGCCCCACGGTGATCTGGGGCGACGCCGGTTCGATATGGCAGTCGGGCTGCAGCAGCGCGACCGGCTGGCCGCCGCTGGCCAGCTCGCGCGTCCGCTCACCCTGCCACACGGACGGCGCGTTGCGCTGCTGCACCAGCGCCACTTGACGGGCCGCGTCGTCCGGCAACTCGACCCCCTCCGGAAACACAATCGCTCGATAGGCCTGGCCTCCCACGACGATCATTCCGTCCGGCGTGATCGTGGCCCCGGCCAGGTACTGATGGTCGATCAACGTGAAGGGGATCTGGTGGCGCTGGAGCATCTGGCCCAACTGCATGAACGACGCGGTGATCGCCTGGAGCCTCGCGGACTGGCTGGCCATGGTCAGCTGCTGCGCCGTGGGGAGGTACTCCGGCCAGAGATCGTACATCGGGTAATACAGCAACACGTCGGGCACGCGTTGGGCGGGTTTGAGGATCGCGTTGAGCCGGCCGACGAAATCGCAGTACGCGTGGTACTCTTCTACCGACCGGTCGCGTTGCGAGTAGTACAGCGTGAAGTCGGTCACGCCCCAGGCCGCCTGCCAGGCAGCGGTGGCCTGCATGTCAGCCAGACTGGCCGGCCCGGCACCGCTCATCCGCTGCGAGAAATCGCTCACTTCCGTCATCACGCGCCGCTGGCCGGTCAGGGCAGCCGCCGAACCGGGCAGGTTCGCCGTCAGCCAGCCGCCGTGGGTCACGGCCTCCGGATCGGAACTCAGCATGTCCAGACCGGGGATCTGCATGCGAGTCAGCGCTGACAGGGCGCTGCCCTCGAGCGCCAGCTGCAGCAGGAGCGACTCCTCCGACAGCGTGTGCCCGGAACTGACCACGCCCCGTTGCTGGCACCAGGCGCCGAGCGCACCGAAGTAGCGCTCCGCCACCAGGTCAGCGATGAGCGACCAGAACTGGCGCCGCACGCGCCGATCGGTTTCCGACTGCCCGGCAAACAGGCTGAGACGCTGCGGCTCGAGCTCTTCACCGAACCGGGCCCGGTACACGTCGGGCAGGTCCCGGCACCAGGGCACCGCCGGCAGCGGCTTGACGTTTGGATCGGGCGGATCGACTACCGGCACGTTCTGGCGCGCGTCCTCGGGGATCTGGCCGAGCGAGACGGCCATCAGCGACGGTTCATCGGTGAACATGGCCACAATCGGGTCGCCGAAGAACGGCTCCAGATGCTGCCAGTAGGCATCGTGCGTTAAGCGGATGAAGCAGGCCACAGCCTCGGCATCCAGCAGGTTGGCGTAGCGGCGTGAGGCGTGGTAGTTGTTGTTCGCATGCGTGAACTCGTACGAAGCGCGCACGACGAAAGGCTCATCGAGCGCGGCGTCGTAGGCGAGTTCCAGCGCCTCATGCGCCGGGTTCTCCTTGAGCACGAGCCCGCCCGCCCCGCCGCTGGGGTACCCCAGTTCATCGTAGATCCACACCACCAGACCCCGCTCGCGGCACTGGCCGATGACGGCCGCCAGCGATTTCCAGTCGTCTGCTGATTGCAGGTAATTGGCCGACGGAACGTTGCACACGATGCCGCCCAGGCCATGCGTCTGCCACGTGTCGAGACGCTTCGTGATGGCGGCGGCACGCTGGTTGTCGGAAAACTTTGGATCCAGCGTGATGCCGTGTACGATCTGCAGCGGCCGGTCGCTCAGCGGCGGCTGCTGCCAGCCGTTCTCCCACGACGCGGGCATGGCCCCCCCTGCACTCGAATGCTGGCCTGCGGCAACCGCCACGCCAAGGACGCCTGACAACAACATGATCATGGGCAACAGAATCCGGCAGCGCATCGCAGGATCTCCTTGTGTTCGCACATCGGGTTTCAGGTAAGCGCACCCAGGTGGGCCCTTTCACCATAACAACCTGGGCGGCCCAACCCAAGCAGGCGGCGCACGCCAGATCAGTTGTGCGCATCGTGCGGTGCCGGGTATGCGGGTGCCCCCCCCAGGTATTCGTACGCGTCGAACGCGTCCGCGCCCCCCACGATCCGCGGATCACCCGTGGCGCTCAGCTGCTGCGTCAGACGCTCCGCCAGCTGCGCCCGGACCTGCGCGTACGCGGGTCGGTCCGCGACGTTCTGCAGCTGCTGCGGATCCAGCCGCAGGTCGTACAGTTCCTCGGCCGGACGTTTGGCGAAGGCCAGCGTGTAGAGTCGGCCACTGGCCGCATCCTGCTGGCGGCGTTCCACCAGCACCATCTTGGTCGGCCCGTTATCGCAATCGCCCAGCCATGCGTGGGAAAAAGCTGCCCGCATGTGGTCCGGCGTCCCCGCCGGCCACCGTTCGGGGGCGAAATTCCGGATGTAGAGATAGTCGCGTGTGCGGATCGCCCGGCAGGGATAGCCGCCCAGGTCCGGTCGTTCCTGCGCCGGGCAGTGTCGTTCCTTGCCGATCAGGACACCATCACGAGCCGGGTCCACCTGCCCCGACCGGCCGTCGTGCAACAGAGGCAGCAGACTGCGGCCGGTCACCGCTGCCGGCGCCGGCAGCCCGGCAGCTTCGAGGAACGTCGGCGCAAGGTCGGTCAAGCTGATGAAGTCCTCCACGACGCGGGGGGCAGCCGTGCGTGGTCCCCAGCGGATCACCAGCGGCACACGCGCTCCGCTGTCATACAGGTTCGCCTTGCACCGTGGAAACGGCATGCCGTTGTCGCTGGTCACCACGATGATCGTGTTGTCCAACTGGCCGATATCCTCAAGCGTCGTCAGGGCCGCCTCCACCAGCTGGTCAAACCCCTGCACCTCCCAGTAGTAGTCCGCCACGTCGCTGCGCACCGCGGGCATGTCCGGCAGGCAGCCGGGCAGCTCAATGCGCCCCAGGTCGATGCCCGCGTGCTGGCCTGCTCCCAGTTCGTACGGCCGATGCGGATCGGTGCTGCCAAGCCAGAAACAGAACGGTTTGCCCGGGTCGCGTTGCGCCACGAACTGCTGGAAACTGGCATACGGCTGCCCGGCCAGCTGGCGCCCGGCCGTCGCCGGCCGCCCGGGCCCCCACCCCTTGCCTGTCACGCCGGTTTCGTAGCCGGCCTGCGCCAGCAATTCGGGATACGTCGCGAACTCGTCGGGGAACACACTCCAGAGGTTCGCGCCGGCCCTCAGCCGCCAGTGCCACTGGCCCGTGAGAAGCGCTCCGCGCGAGGGGGTGCACGAGGGCGCTGAGACAAAGGCGTGTTGAAACAGCACGCCTTCCCGCGCCAGCCGATCGAACGCGGGAGTCTGCACCACCGGATCACCATACGCTCCCGCGTGCGGCCAGCTCCAGTCGTCCGCAATCACCAGCAGGATGTTCGGCCGGTCGCCGGCACGCGTCGCGCACGGCACGGCGAGCCCCGCCATCAAGAGAAACACGGCCGTGTATCGCGTGTGCATGTGCATCTGCAACACCTCGTGCTGTGCGTATGGTTCGGGCGGCTGGCGGAAGTCGTGGCCTTCACGGTTGTGCAGGGCGCGCCGTGCGGCCCGCGCCGCCGGGTCTCCCGGTGCGTCGGCCCTTGGGCCACCCTGCTGCGCGCGTGCTGGCTCCCGCGGGCAAACAACAGGTGGGCTCCATTCTAGTCTGGCGGCGCGGGCCGGGACATTCTGTTATCATGGGGTGGCGGCCGATCGCCTGGTGCAGTGGCTCCGCTGGTGCAGTGGCTCCGCGGCAGGCGTGCACTCACGTACGGCCACTTCATGGGAGGGAATGATGGTGCGATCACTGATCCTGCTGGCGATGGTGGAACTGGCCCTCAGCGTCCCAACGGCGTCGGGCGCGGACTGGCCGATGTATCGTGGCGACGCACAGCGTTCCGCGCGCACGGCACAGCCGCTGAGTGTGCCGCTGGCCCTGGTGTGGAAGCACCAGGCCGCGGATGCGCCCCGTCCCGCCTGGCCGCGCAACACGCGGATGCAGTTCGATCGGGTGTTCCAGGTCGTGGCGGCGGGGGACCGCATCCTGTTTGGCAGTTCGGCGGACGGCACGGTCACGGCGCTGGAAGCCGACTCGGGACGCGTCAGCTGGCGGTTCTGCACCGACGCGCCGGTGCGGTTCGCCCCGGCGCTCTGGCAGGATCGGGCGTTTGTCGCCAGCGACGATGGCTGGCTGTACGCGCTGCAGTTGTCGGACGGCACGCTGCTCTGGAAAGTGCGGGGTGGACCGGACGCCCGCAGTGTGCTGGGCAACGAGGCGATGATCTCCCGCTGGCCGGCGCGCGGCGGCCCGGTCGTCTGCGACGATGTCGTCTACTTCGCCGCCGGCATCTGGCCTTCGGAAGGGATCTTCATTTACGCGCTGGATGCGGCCACCGGCGGCGTGCGGTGGCAGAACGTCGACTCCGGCGCGATCTACATGCCGCAGCCACACCCGACCGCGGAAGCCAGAAGTGGCGTGGCCGCCCAGGGTTACCTGGCCGTGGCGGGCGATCGCTTGTTCGTGCCCACCGGGCGCGCTGTGCCCGCCTGTTTCGATCGCCACACCGGCGCGTTCCAGTACTTCCACTTGCAGCAGTATGGCCAGAACGGTGAAGCGCTCGCCATGGTTGTCAACGACGTGTTCTTCAACGGCGGCCTGGCGTTTGACGTCGCGCAGGGCACGGCGATCGGGAAGCTGGGCCCGGGTCAGCTCGCCGCGTCCACCGCCGGCGTGGTCCGCACCGCGGGGACCACGGTCGCCGAGTATGTCTGGCGCGAGGAGGAGAAACCGGACCGGAAGGGCGAGCCGGAGACCGTCCGCACGCTGGTCGCCACGTGGTCGCGCGACGGCGTGCCGGCCGCCCACACGATGGCGACGGCCGGCTCCCAGGTGATTCTGGGCGGCACCGATCGCATTGTGTTGGTCGACTCCGCGGCACAGGACGTGGTCTGGGAGGCGCCGGTCGAGGGCACGGCGTGCGGCCTGGCCGTGTGCGGCGGGCAATTGCTGGCCAGTACCGACCGCGGCGCGATCTACTGTTTCGTCTCGGCCGCGGCCGCGGCGCCATCCAGCCCGGCCGGGTCCGCGACGCTCGCCGCCGCAGACCAATCCGGCGCGTCGCCGGCCGCGGATCAGGCGGCCGACCTGATTCTGCAGCGGACCGGTGTGCAGGCCGGCTATTGCCTGGACCTGGGCTGCGGGACCGGTGACCTGGCGCTGGCGCAGCGCGCCAACCTGCAGATTGTCGCGGTGGATCCGGATGCGGAGAATGTGCGGCGTGCGCGCGAACGGCTGGCCGCCGCCGGGCTGTATGGGACGCGGGTCACGGTCCAGCAGCGGGATCTGGCCGACACCGGTTACCCGGCGTACTTCGCGGACCTGATTGTCTCGGGCCGCAGTCTCGAACGCGACGTGGAGGCGGCGGTCGCACAGGAAGCCGCGCGCATGCTGCGCCCGTGTGGCGGCGTCCGCTGTTGGGGACGCGCTGACCAGCTGGACATCGTCACGCGCGGCGCGCTGGAGGGAGCGGGCAGCTGGACCCATCAGTACGCCGATGCGGCCAATACGGTCAACAGCGGCGATGCGCTCGTGCGCGGTGCGCTCGGCATGCTCTGGTTCCGCGACCTGGACTTCGACGTGCCGTCACGCCACGGCCGCGCCCCTGCGCCGCTGGCTGCCGAGTGGCGGCTGATCCACGAAGGCCTGGATGGACTCGTGGCCGTCAACGCCTACAACGGCCGGGAGCTGTGGCGGTATTCCATTCCCAACGTGCTGAAGGCCTACCATGGCGATGAGCTGATGGGCGTGGCTGGCACGGGCAGCAATATGTGTATCGGGGGCGAGCGACTGTATGTGGCGAGCGACCACCGCTGTGCCCAGCTGGACATCGCCACCGGCCAGGTGACCGCCGAGTTCACGACCGCCGCCGGCACCGACGGCCGGGCGAGACCGTGGGGCTACCTCGCCTGGTCCGACGGTCTGCTGTTCGGCACCTCCGCCAATCCCGAACACATCGTGACGTATCGCTACCTGGATCGAGGAGGCGACATGACGCAGCTGTTTACCGAGTCGACGGAGCTGTTTGCGATCGACACGCAGGCGGGCAGCCGGCTGTGGACCTATCAGGCGGACAACTCGCTGCGGCACAACGCCATCGCAGTCGCCGCGGGAAGGGTATACGTAATCGATCGCCCCCAGGCGGTGTTCGATCGCGTGAAGAAACCGGAGGCCAAGGCGCATCCGCCCGGGAAACTGGTCGCCCTGGACGCCCGCACCGGGCAGGTGCTGTGGACGAACACCGACAACATCTACGGCACGGTGCTGGCCGTCAGCGCGGTGCATGGCGTCGTGCTGATGGCCTACCAGCCGACAGCGTTCCGGCTCGATTCGGAGTTTGGCGGGCGCATGGCAGCGTTCAGCGCCGGTGATGGCAAGCGGCTGTGGGATATCGAAGCAAAATACGCTTCGCGCCCCACCATCAACGACCGCACCATCTATGTGCAGGGGGGGGCCTGGGACCTGCTGACAGGCCAGCCACTTCCGTTCGAGTTCAAACGCTCGTACGGGTGCGGCATCCTGGCCGGTTCGCGGCACATGCTGGTGTTCCGATCCGCGACGCTGGGCTACTACGATCTGTCCGGCGCGCGGACGACCGAGAACTACGGCGGCATCCGTCCCGGCTGCTGGATCAATGCGCTGCCCGCAGGCGGCCTGGTGTTGCTGCCCGACGCCACCGCCGGATGCGAATGCAGCTATCTCAACAAGTCCTGGATCGCCCTGGCGCCCCTTTGAGTCCCGAGCGCCGGCCGGGACCGGCAACGCAGCGCACGTTCCGCAGGCCCAGGTGCGCTCCGCCCGCGCAGTCCTACGGGGCCAGCGACACACAGACCAGCTCCCGGTCGTTGCGGGCAAATACACAGCGCTGGGCAAACGCTGGATGGCTCCAGACAACCTGCCGGCCGTAGCTCGTCAGGGTCGGGTCGAGGATCCTGGCACGGCTCAGTTCGTGGTAGCCGGCGGGCGTCAGCTGCGCGATGATCAGCTCACCCTGCTCGTTGAAGATGAAGAAGCGATCGGCCTGCTTCACGAGGAATGCCGTGGCGTTGTCCGATCGGCTGCCGGTAGTGGTGGTGGCGGCGTACGTCGTCCAGAGTTGTTCGCCCGTGTCCAGACGGACGCAGCGGAGTTCCCCCTCGCGATCCACTCCATACATGTGCCCGTCTGCGAGAAACGGTGTGTTAGTCGTGGGGGCGATGCCCACACCCTTCCTGCCAGACCACACCACTTCCGCTGCTGGGCGATCGGTGGCCAGTCTGAGCAGCAGCGATTTCATGACGATCCCGCCGACGAACAGATACGTCCCGTCGGTGCGCGGCGTGGCGATCGCCATGCCCCAGTCCGGCTCGAGTGGCTCGCTCCAGTACAGCTTGCCGGTCTCGGGATCCAGGCTGTTGACGGCGTCCGCGTGCCAGATGATCAGCTGCCGCACGGAGCCGGCCTGGATGACGGTCGGAGCGCTGTAGCCGGTTTCCCGGGCGGAGAGCGAGCGCCAGATTTCCTGGCCGGTGAGCTTGTCAAACGCCACGGCGATGCTCCCTTCACCGCCGACCAGGCAGATCAGTTTCTGACCGTCAAGAAGTGGATGGCTGGCGCAGCCCCAGGTGGGCGTCTCAAACCCGTAGTCCTGGGGCAGATCGCGCGACCACACGACGGTCCCGTCGGCAGCGCGCAGGCATTTCAGATCACCTTCAGCGCCGAGCGTGTAGACGTGGACCGCGTCTACCGCCGGCGTCACACGCGGGCCGGTGGCATACGAGATGTGATACGCGCGATCGTATTCGTGCTTCCACAGCAGCTGGCCGTCACGCGCGGAGAAGCACAGCACGCGTTCCGTTCCCGTCAGCGCGTCGCGACGGCTCGCCGCGGGCACCGGCGGTTCGGCCGTCAAGTAGTCCATCACGAAGACGCGTCCGGCGGCCACCGCCGGGCCGCCGAACCCGCCACCCACGCTCTGCCGCCACAACACTTTGGGGCCAGATGCCGGGAACGTCTCGAGCAGCCCGTCCTCCTGCCACACGCTGTCCCGGTTGGAGCCCAGCCACTGCGGCCAGTCGGCGGCCGACGCGGGCGCGGCCCCCGCCGCCAAGCAGGCCAGTCCCACGCAGATCATCACGGCGCAGCATCTCATGGATTCCCTCCGGACTGTGCTCCAAACGACAGCGCGTACAGGTCCGCGTCGTGCATGACGAAGCAGAGCCGGACCGGTTGGCCGGCCAGCGCGGACAGGTCACTGCCACCCTTCCACGACACGACGCGGTCGATTTCGTTGCCAATCTGCTCGACGGCGTCGTCACGTGTGAACCCCGCGATCGGACTGCCGTCCGGCTGCTGCAATTCGACGCGAATGCCCCCGGCGGCCGAAGTGGCGAAGTTGATCGACAGCGCGTCCCCCTGGAACACCACCGGCTTGGTCACCAGCTCTCCGCCGTCGTAGCCTGCCTGGGCGGAAGCGAACCCGTCGAGCCGCAGGGAGTAGCGGCGCAGGTGCGCGGTCGGCTGGGCATAGTCCTGATTGACATACACCGACATTTCGGCGGGACCGGTCTGCACCACGTTCAGTGCGGGGTAGTTCGTCCGCGACACCCAGTTGCCCGCCCCGATCCCCGGTCGAATGAAGCCGGTCAGGAACTCCCGGTCGTAGAACGCCCCGCCGCGCGAGGTCATGAAGATCGCATCCGACGTGTCGTGGAAGTACTGCGGATTGACGCCGATGGCGTGAGCCTGGGCATCGGTCAGCACGCGGCGGCCGGGCATGAAGCGGGCCGCGATCGCGACGTAGAGGTGCGGCGCCCGGAAGTAGGGATGTGTCTGGTTTGTATAGAGATGCTCGAGCGGCGCCGTCCCGCCCTGGCGGCGATACTCCATGAGCACGGGTGCCGACCAGGTCACGAAATCGGCGCTCGACGTGCGGCAGATCCGCCGCACGTCGTCCTGGAACACGCGGAAGAAGCAGACGTACTGCGATTCGGCCGGGGACCAGAAGGCCAGGTTCTGCGAATCGAACATGTAGGGGAACGGCACCGCCTCCTGCGTCAGCACCGGCCGGTCCACCAGCGGACTCCAGTGGATACCGTCGGGGGACACGTATGCCATCAGACCGCTCTCCATGGTACCCCCCAGCGCCTTGAAGCGTTCCGCGGCCGGCACGCCGGGACGGGTATCCAGCAGGGGGCTGAAGTTGTGGGTGACCGGCGCGGCGTGGGACAACACCACGTTGTTCTCGCGGGTGCCCGCCACCTCGAACAACCCGAGCCGGGGCTTCGTCCAGTGGATCCCATCGGTCGACTCGGCGTAGCAGCATGACTCCGCGTCGCTCCCGTCGCGTCCGGCGTTGGGCAGCCCGCGATAGTACAGCCGATACGTTGCGCCGTCGTGGATGACTGTGGAGTACCCGCAGAACGGGCCTTCCCAAGGCTCGTCGAACCGCACCACGGCCCCTTCATCCCGCGGCGTGTGCAGCACCAGCTGCACGTCCTGCAACCTGTCGATCAGGAAGTAGTCCACGAACAACTCGCGCCGTGATCCAATGTCGATTGCGGCGGTCGCTGCCGCGTCCGCCCGCACCGACATGCACGCACCAAACCACGCCCCGATCAACACGGCGGCGACGATCAATCGTGTCTGCACTCGCATGACCATATCCTTTGCATTGCACCTGTGGTACTGCCCCCCTGTGAACC
>DAISIS010000046.1:0-18291 GCA_036821925.1 Pirellulaceae bacterium | reverse complement strand
GTACCAGCGCTTCTACGAAACGCTGGGCGGCAAGCCGGTGCAGCCGACCCTGGCGACGCACTGGGCACGCCTGATCGAAGTGCTCTATGCCACCGAGAACTGGGTGCGGCTGGCGACCGACCCCGAGATCACCAGCAGCGAGTACCGGGTGCTGCCGACCGAAACGCCGACCGAAGGCATCGGCTGTGTGGAGGCGCCGCGCGGCACGCTGACGCACCATTACGTGACGGACGAGCGGGGTCTGGTGACGAAGGCCAACCTGATCGTCGGGACCACCAACAACAACGCGCCGATCTGCATGTCTGTCAAGAAAGCGGCGCAGGGGCTGATCAAAAAGGGTGAGGTCAACGAGGGATTGCTGAACATGGTGGAGATGGCCTTCCGGGCCTACGACCCGTGCTTCGGCTGCGCAACGCACAGCCTGCCCGGACAGATGCCGCTGGAAGTCCGGCTGCGCGACCCGCAGGGGAACCTGGTGCAACGGCTGACGCAGTACGTGGACTAGGTGCCGGGCGTGCTCCGGCCGCGGCGGACGCGTGATGCTCCATCGCGCGCGGCGCGAGCGGTGCGGTGGGTGGGAGAGATGCAACGTGACCGATGCCGGATGCGATCCGAACGCGGCTCCGCCCCCGGCTGAACAGCCGCCGGCAGCACTGTGCCGTGCGGCTGCCGGCAAGACGCTGGTGATCGGTCTGGGCAATCCGCTCATCGCCGACGACAGCGTGGGGCTGCGCGTGGTGGAGCAACTCAAACGCCGGTTGGCCGACTACCCGGGGGTCGATGTGACGGAAGACTACTGGGGCGGGCTGCGGCTGATGGAACGCATGATCGGGTACTCCCGCGCGATCGTGGTGGACGCGATCTGCACCGGTGCCGTGCCGCCCGGCACGATCCATCACCTGGCCACCGATTCGCTGGCCACGCAGCGCAGCGCTTCGGCGCACGACGTGAACCTGCCTACCGCGCTGGCGTTCGGCCGCCATGCCGGTGTGGAACTGCCGGCCGACCAGGACGTGCACCTGGTGGGCATCGAAGCCCAGGATGTGATAAACTTCAGCGAGCAATGCACACCGGCTGTGGCGGAGGCGATTCCCCGCGCCGTGGAGGAAGTTGTTCGGTTACTCGACGCCCTGCTAGGAGGATCACGAGATGATATCACCTGAAATCCTGCGCCGTTATCCGTACTTCACCGCCGCTCAGGACGAAGGCCTGCGCACGTTGGCCATGATCTCGGACGAAGTGGCCGTGTCGGCCGGGACGATCATGTGCCGGGAGGGGGACAAGGCAGACAAGCTGTACATCCTGGTGGACGGCGAAGTCGACATCCAGTACACGCTCGGGACCGGCGAATTGCGCACCGTCGATACGATCGTGCCGGGCGAACTGCTGATGTGGTCAGCGCTGGTGGAACCCTACAAGTCGACGGCGGTCGTCACCGCGCGCCAGGCTTCGAAGCTCATCGCGATCGATGCGGAGAAGCTGCGGGACTACTGCGCGAAGGATGTCCATGTCGCCAACGATATGCTGCTGCAGGTGACGAAGATCCTCGCCACACGGCTGGAAGGCGCGCGGGTCCAACTGGCTGCCTCGGACTGAACCGCCAGCGGTTGGTGCGGGCGGGCCGGCTGTATACGATTGCAGTGCCGTGGCAGGAGGTGCCGTCGTCCGTCCGTGGCAGGAAGGTGCTCGCGTGCACGAAATGTCCATCGTTCAGGCGCTGTTGGAGCAGGTCCAGTCCGAGGTCCAACGGGCCGGCCAGCCGGGGCGCGTGGTGGCGCTCCACCTGGTGATCGGGCGCCTGTCGGGGGTGCATGTCGACGCTATCCGATTCGGGTTCGACGTGCTGTCCCCCGACTCCATCGCCGCGGGGGCTGCGCTGTGCATCGAGTGCCCCAAGGCCCGCTGTCACTGCGCCGCGTGTGGTGGTGAGCGGGAGATTGACGAGATTGTGATCGGTTGCCCGGACTGCGGGTCCGCCGCGATCACGATTCGCGGCGGTCAGGAGCTGCTGCTGCAGTCGATCGAGCTGGAAGAGTGACGCGAGATTCGGCCGGCGGTGCCGGGGAGGCGACCTGTGAAGATCGTAGCCGCCAAGAAGATCCTGAAAGCCAACGATCAGCTGGCAAGCGAGAACCGGGCGGAGTTCGCCCGGGAGGGGGTATTCTGCGTCAATCTCGTCGGCTCGCCCGGCTGCGGAAAGACCACGCTGCTGGAGGCCGTCTTCGCGCATCTGGCCCCGACGCTGAGCCCCTCCGTCATCGAAGGGGACATTGCCGGGCAGGTCGATGCGGAACGCATGGAGCGGATCGGGGTCCCCGTCGTGCAGATCAACACCGACGGCATGTGCCACCTGGAAGCCAGCATGATCGCGGCCGCGGCCCAGGGAATCGACCTGGAAAGCGTGGATATGCTGTGGATCGAAAACGTGGGTAACCTGGTCTGTACTGCCGGCTACGACCTGGGCGAACACCTCCGCATCGTCGTCCTGAGTACGGCGGAGGGAGATGACAAGCTGATCAAGTATCCGGCGATTTTTCAACGGAGTGATGCGCTGGTCATTACCAAGATCGACCTGCTCCCCTACCTGAATTTCGATGTCGCCCAGGCGCGGGCCGGCATGCAGCGGTTGGCCCCGGAAGCCCGTGTCTTCGAAGTGTCCGCGACGACCGGTCACGGCGTGGCGCAATTGGCGCAGTGGCTGGTGGAGAAGCAGGCCGCGGCCCGGGACTGATGTGCGGCAGCGGTGGCGCGATGAGCAGCCCATGAACGATTCGTCCATGTCCCGCCGGCTGGCCATCACCGTACACGGGATTGTCCAAGGGGTCGGCTTTCGGCCCTTCGTGTTCCAGCTGGCCCGGTCGGAGCAGCTCACCGGCTGGGTGGTCAACGAGCCGGACGCGGTGCGTATCGAGGTCGAGGGGACGGCCCCGGATGTGGAGCGGTTCGTCGGCCGTTTGCGCGGCGAGTGCCCGCCGGCAGCGCAGATCGAGCAGCTGGTCGTGACGGAACTGCCGCCGGTTGCCGCGGCGGGTGGAGTCGCGGAGGGCTTCGAGATCCGGGCGAGTCAGGCGGGGACGCAGCGGCGCCCGACCGTGCCCGCCGATCTGGCCACGTGCGCCGCGTGCCAGGCTGAGATGGCGAGCGCTGCGGAGCGGCGTTACCGGTATCCGTTCACGAACTGCACGAACTGCGGCCCACGCTGGTCGATCATCACTGGCTTGCCGTACGATCGCGCGGAGACGTCGATGGCGGGCTTCCCGCTGTGTGCCGCCTGCCGCCGGGAGTACGAGGACCCGGCCGATCGCCGCTTCCACGCGCAGCCGATCGCGTGCCCGGCGTGCGGCCCGCGCCTGCGCCTGCTGGAGGCCTCCGGCGCTGAGCTGTCCCAGGGCTCCGCCGCGCTGGCGGACGCCGCGCGCGCGGTGCGCGCCGGCCAGATCCTGGCCCTCAAGGGGCTGGGCGGGTTTCAGCTGGTGGTGGACGCCCCGAACCAGGCGGCGGTCGAGGCGCTGCGCCGCCGCAAGCAGCGCCCCGCCAAACCGTTCGCCGTGATGCTGAGCGATCTGGACGCGGTCCGCGCCTGCTGTGTTGTGTCGCCTGGTGAGCAGGAGGCGCTGGTATCGGCGCAGGCTCCGATTCTGCTTCTGGACCGCCGCCCCGACCCGGCCGGCGCAGCGCGCATCGCGGAGGCCGTGGCACCAGGCAACCCGCAGCTGGGCGTGATGCTTCCGTATTCGCCGCTGCATCACCTGCTCCTGGCCGACGTCCAGCGGCCGATCGTGTGCACCAGCGGCAATCGCGCGGAGGAGCCGATGGCGACCCGCACCGCGGACGCGCTGGCCCGGCTCGGCGGCATCGCCGATCTGGTGCTCACCCACAACCGTCCCATCGTGCGCCCCGTCGACGATTCGGTGGCGCGGGAGGAGGCCGGGCAGCTGCAGCTGCTGCGGCGCGCACGCGGCTTTGCGCCCCTGCCGCTCGCGCTGGATCGCGCCGTGCCCTGCGTGCTGGCTGTGGGAGGCCATCTCAAGAACACGGTCGCGCTGAGCATCGGGCGCGATGTGGTCCTCAGCCCGCACGTGGGAGACCTGGACAACACGCTGAGCATGGCCGTGCATCGCCGCGCTGTGCAGGACCTGGTCGCTTTCTTCTGCGCGAAGCCGGAGGTCGTCGCCTGCGACATGCATCCCGACTACGGTTCGACCCGCCACGCGGAAGAGCTGGCCGCTGCGTGGCAGGTGCCGTTGGTACGCGTGCAGCACCACCATGCGCATGTGCTGTCGGCCATCGCCGAGTGGCGTCTGGCCGGACCGGTGCTGGGGCTGTCCTGGGACGGGACCGGCTACGGTCCGGACGGCACGGTGTGGGGGGGTGAAGCGATCGTCGTCGACGGTCCGCACTGGACGCGCGTGGCCCATCTGCGTCCGTTCCCGCTGCCCGGTGGCGACCGCGTGGCGCGCGAACCGCGCCGGGCGGCGCTGGGGATGCTGTACGCGCTGCAGCCGGCCCGCAGCGAGGAAGCGGCGCAGTGGTTTGCCGCTGCCGAGTGGCACACGCTGCGGGCCGCGCTGGATCGCGGCCACATTTTTCCGCTCAGCAGCAGCATGGGGCGGCTGTTCGATGCGGTGGCGGCCCTCTGCGGACTGCCGGAGCGTGTGAGTTTCGAAGGGGAAGCGGCCATGCAGTTGGAGGCCGCAGTCGACCCTGGCGAAGCGGGCAGCTATCCGTTGCCGATGAGTCAGGCGGTGCCGGCCGTGGTGGACTGGCGGCCGCTGTTGGACCGGGTCCTGGAGGACCTGCATGCCGGTTGCCCGTGCGGCGCGGTGGCGGGGCGGTTTCACAACGCCCTGGCGGCACTGGCCGTGCAGCTTGCCCGCCGGGCGGCGTGTGAAAGAATTGTCCTTACCGGCGGCTGCTTCCAGAACCGGTGGCTGACGCGGCGGGTGCGCACAGAACTGTCGCAGGCCGGATTCGAAGTGTACACTCAACAGCGTGTGCCTCCAGGCGACGGTGGAATCGCCCTGGGACAGGTGCTAGGTGCGGCCTTGCAGGTGGGAGCGTAAGTCCATGTGTCTAGGTATTCCCGGCAAAGTGCTCGAAATCCACACGCCCGACGCAGGCGTGCCGATGGGGAAGGTGGAATTCGGGGGTATTGCGCGCGACATCTGTCTGGCCTACCTGCCGGAAGTCGTGGTCGGCGACTGGGTGCTGGTGCACGTCGGCTTTGCCATCAGCAAGCTGGACGAGCAAGAGGCCCGCGAGATCTTCTCGTACATCGAGCAGATTGGCGAGCTGGCGGAGGCAGATGAACTGGCGGGGTCGGACGAGTTGCCGGGGGCGCTGTCACCGGCAGAGCGTGAAGGCGAGGGGGCGGCGTGAAGTTCATTGACGAGTACCGTGACGCGGCTGCGACGCGGCGGTGTGCGGAAGCGATCAGGCGGCTGGTGACACGCCCCTGGAAGCTGATGGAGATCTGCGGCGGGCAGACCCACGCCATCGTCCGCTTCGGGCTCGATGAGATGCTGCCCGACGAGATCACGCTCATCCACGGGCCCGGCTGCCCGGTCTGCGTGACGCCGATTGAGATGATCGACAAGGCGATCGCGATTGCGTCGCGCCCGGAGGTGATCTTCTGTTCCTACGGGGACATGCTGCGTGTGCCGGGGTCCGCGCAGGATCTGCTAACCGTCAAGTCGGCCGGGGGCGACGTGCGCGTGGTCTACTCGCCGTTGGACGCGGTCCAGCTGGCCCGGCAGCATCCCGACCGGCAGGTCGTGTTCTTCGCGATCGGCTTCGAGACCACCGCGCCGGCCAATGTCATGTCCGTGGTGCAGGCCCAGCGTCTGGGGCTGGACAACTTCTCCGTGCTGGTGTCGCACGTGCTGGTGCCCCCCGCGCTCCACGCGGTGCTCGGTTCACCCCGGAATCTGGTGCAGGGGGTCCTGGCGGCCGGGCACGTGTGCGCGGTGATGGGCACGCGGGAGTATGAACCGATTGTGGCGCAGTACCACACGCCGATCGTCGTGACGGGGTTCGAGCCGCTGGACATCCTGCAGGGCATCTACATGTGCGTGCGGCAGCTGGAGGAAGGCCGCGCCGAACTGGAGAACCAATACGCTCGGGTCGTGCGGCCCGCCGGGAATCCCGCGGCGATCGCACAGGTGCAGCAGGTGCTGCAGACGGTCCCGCGCAAGTGGCGCGGCATCGGCGAGATTCCCGCCAGCGGCTGGGCGCTCCGCCCGGCTTACGCGCACTTCGACGCAGACCTGCGGTTCCAGGTCCAGCACGTGACGGCCGCCGAGCCGGCCGAATGCCTGGCGGGGGAGGTGCTGCAGGGGCACCGCAAACCGCCGGAATGCCCGGCGTTTGGCCGTCGCTGCACCCCCGACAGCCCGTTGGGCGCCCCCATGGTGTCGGCCGAAGGGGCGTGCGCGGCGTACTACCACTACCGGCGGCGAGAATCCCGCGATAACCCTGCAGAAGGTACCGAACCACGATGACGACCCCGCCCGATCCGTTGCACATGTTGTGCCCCGCGCCCCGCACCGACCAGAGCACCGTGCAGCTGGCGCACGGCGGAGGCGGCCGCATGATGCGCACGCTGATCGAAGGGATGCTGCTTCCCTGTTTCCAAGCCGCGCAGGATGCCGCCAGGCGATTGCCCCCACACGACAGCGCGGTTGTGGATGTGGGGGGAACCCGCCTGGCCTTCACCACCGATTCGTTTGTCGTCAGCCCCTTGTTCTTCCCGGGAGGAGACATCGGCAAACTGGCGGTCTATGGCACCGTCAACGACCTGGCGATGGCCGGCGCGCGACCGCTGTACCTGAGTTGCGGCCTGATTCTCGAAGAAGGCACGCCGCTGGACACCGTCCGGCGGGTCGTGCAGTCCATGCAGTGCGCGGCGGAGGAAGTGGGAGTGCAGATCGTCACCGGCGACACCAAGGTGGTCGATCGCGGCAAGGCGGACGGGATCTTCATCAACACGGCCGGTGTCGGCATCGTGCCGGACGGCATCGAGGTCCATCCCGCGCGGGTCGCAGCCGGAGACAAGATCCTGCTCAGCGGTGACGTCGGCCGCCACGGGATCGCCATCATGTCGCTGCGCGAAGGGCTGCAGTTCGACGGCGCGCCGGAGAGCGACTGTGCGTCGCTGGCCGATCTGGTCAGCCAGCTGACGTGCCTCGGCACACGCCTGCACTGTCTGCGCGATCTGACGCGCGGCGGACTGGCTGCCGCTCTGATCGAGATCGCGGATCACGTCGGGGTCGGGATGGAACTGCACGAGACGGCCATCCCGATCGTGCCGCAGGTCCGCGGCGCGTGTGAGCTGCTGGGGCTGGACCCGCTCTACGTGGCGAACGAAGGGAGACTGGTGGCCATCGTGGAGCCCGGCGCCGCGCAGCAGGCGCTGGAGATCCTGGCGGCGCATCCGGCAGCGCACGGAGCGGCTGTGATCGGAGAAGTCACGCAGCGGCATCCGCGCGAAGTCGAACTGCTCAACGCGTTCGGCAGCGGCCGCCTGCTCGATCTGTTGTCCGGCGAACAGATGCCGCGCATCTGCTGATCGCGTTGCCCGGCCGACGCAGCGCAGCCCCCTGGCCAACGCGTCTGAGGTGGATGGTATCCGGGGCTGCGCGCGCAGTACACTGGCGGTAGTGTGTCCCAGTGCCACCTGCTGCTGGACGCGGTGGCGGTTTGGTTTTCCATTCTTCTGGCGTTTTTCCTACGGACCCTGGTTTCCTGGCTTTCTGGTGAAGGGGATTGAGCGGGCGATGGACACCGCGGCACTTGGCAGAACTCTGTGTTGTTGCTGGGGGCTGGTGGCCGTGGCGGGTGCCGTGGCCGCGGGGGAGGCTGCTCCGGCGTCTACGACCGCACACCGCGGTCCGTCGGCGGTTGCGGTGTCGGGCGACGGGCGGACGCTGTTGGTGTGTCTGTCGGACGCGCGGCAGCTGGCGGTGGTCGACCTGGCCGATCCGAGCGAGATCCGCCATGTGGAGATGCCGGCGGAGCCGACGGGGGTGGCGCTGAGTCATGACGGACGGCGGGCGTATGTCACGTGTGCGGCTGCGGACAGTGTGGTGCTGGAGGTGGACGGCGTATCGGGGGAGGTCCTGGCCAGCGTCGCGGTGGGCCACACAGCCGTGGCGCCGGTCGTCTCGCCCGACGGCACACGGCTGTACGTCTGCAACCGTTTCGATCACAGCGTCTCGGTGATCGACCTCGAGCGTCACACACACGTGGCGCGCGTGGCGGTTGTGCGCGAACCGGTTGCCGCGGCCATTTCGCCGGACGGCGGGGAGCTGTGGGTGGCCAACTTCCTGCCGGCGGGGCCAGCCGATCAGTATGGGGTGCTCGCCGCCGCGGCGGCGGTGTCGGTGATCGACACCCGCACGCTGGAGTCGGCCACGGTGCGGTTGATCACGGGCACGACCAGTGTCCGGGGCATCACGCTGACGCCGGACGGTCACTACGCGCTGCTGGTGCACATCCTGGCGCGGTATCATTTGCCGACGATCCGCGTTGATGCCAGCTGGATCAATGCCAACGCGTTGACGGTCATCGACGTGCACCGGCGCGAGGTGCTCAACACGGTGCTGCTCGATGGTTTCTCGGAGGGGGCCGCCAATCCCTGGGGCGTGGCTGCCACGGCGGATGGCCGCTGGATTTGCGTTTCGCATGCGGGCACGAATGAGTTGAGCGTGATTGATGCGCCGGCGCTCGTGTCGCTGCTCGAGAGCCTGCCGCTGGAGGCGTTTTCCAACGCGGCCTTTTTCGGTGCGCGGACCTATGGATACGGGCTGGTCAGCACTTCGACCAGTGAGGACCTGGTGAACGTGCCAGGTTTGCTTGATGATCTGAGGCAACGCGTGAAGTTGCCGGGAGTCGGTGCACGCGGCCTGGCCGTGTGCCGCGCACAGGTCTACGTGGCGGAGTACTTCACGGACAGCCTGGCCGTAGTGACGCTGCCGGAAGCGGGCGCTGCCGCGGTGCGGAGTCTGTCGCTCGGACCCCCACCGCCCGCGGATGAAGTCCGCCGCGGCCAGATGCTGTTCCACGATGCGCGCATCTGTCTCAAAGGCTGGCAAAGCTGCGCGAGCTGTCATCCCGAAGGCCGTGCCGACGCGCTGAACTGGGACCTGCTCAACGATGGGACGGGCAACCCCAAGAACACCAAGAGCCTGGTGATGTCTCACCAGACCCCGCCCGCCATGGCCAGCGGCGTGCACGCGACGGCCGAAGCGGCCGTGCGGTCCGGGATCAGGCATATCCTGATGCGGGAGCGGCCTGAAGCTGAGGCCGCGGCGCTGGATGCCTGGCTCCGGTCGTTGACGCCCCTGCCAAGTCCCGCGCTGGCGCAGGGTCGGCTCAGCCCCGCTGCGGAGCGGGGCCGGCGGCTCTTCGAGAGCGACCGGGTGGCGTGCGCGGCGTGCCACCCCGCGCCGCTCTATACCGATGGTAAGGCCTACGACGTGGGGTCGCGCAGCGACCTGGACACGCGGGCGGTCTTCGACACCCCGACGCTGCTGGAAGTCTGGCGGACCGCACCCTACCTGCACGACGGACGCTACACAACGCTCGAACAGCTGCTCGTCGAAGGGCGGCACGGCGGTGCGGACCAGCTCGGCGCCGAGGAACTGGCTGATCTCGTCCAGTTCGTCCGGTCCCTGTAGCAGCCTGCCCCGTATTGGCCAACTCGTGCGTAACCGGTAGAAAGGGAGTGGTGGACTATGGAAGAGGCAGACTAGCTGAGTGTACAGCCGTGAGGAGAAGATGATGCAATCTCGACCACTTGGAAGTTCCGGAATCCAGGCTTCAGTCGTCGGTTTCGGCGCGTGGGCCATCGGCGGATGGACCTGGGGCGGAGCTGACGAACAGGATTCGATCCGCGCGATTCACGCGTTTCTCGATGCAGGAGGAACGCTGCTCGATACGGCCCCCGTCTATGGTTTCGGCTGCAGTGAAGAAGTGGTCGGCAAGGCCATTGCCGATCGCCGCGACCGCGTGGTGCTGGCCACCAAGTGCGCCATGCGGTGGGATCTGACAGAGACGCAGAAGCGCCGCGCGTTCCGGAAATTCACGACGACCGACAAGATGTTCGACCAGCCGGGGACCGCATCTGCGGCGAGCTTCGACGTCTACATCTACACCGGTACTGACGGCATTCGCGAGGAGCTTGAACGGAGTCTCCGACGCTTGCGCACCGACACGATCGACCTGTATCAGACACACTGGCAGGACGATTCGGTGCCCATCGAGGAGAAGATGGGAACGCTGGAAGAGCTCCGGCAGGAAGGCAAGATCCGGGCCATCGGCATCTCGAATGCCAGTCCTGCGCAGTTCGACGAGTACTGCCGGTTCGGACAGGTTGACGCGGATCAGGAGCAGTATTCGATGCTCGATCGCGAGATGGAGAAAACCAATCTGCCGCTCTGTGCCCGCCGGCAGGTGGCGTTTCTGGCCTACAGCCCGTTGAGTCAAGGGCTGCTGACCGGCAGGATTGGGCCCGATCGCGAGTACCCGGAAGACGACCAGCGGCGGTACAAACCCCGCTTCCGGCCGGACAACGTCCGCAAGGTGCAGGCGATGCTGGCGCGGATGCAGCCGATCGCCACGGAGCGCGGTCTGAGTCTGGCCCAGCTGACGATGGCCTGGACTCTGGCGCAGCCGGGGTGCTCGCATGTGCTCTGCGGGGCCCGGACCGCACAGCAGGCTGTCGACAACGCAGCTGCCGGTTCTGTGGAGCTCAGTCCCGGCGAATTGGCGGCGATCACCAGCGCTGTCGACGCATACGACGGGGTCTGAGAGGGTGCGGGCCGGCCAGACGATGGCCGGTCAGTCTGGACGTGGTCACTGTCTTGGAGAGAATGTGCTATGAACGAACAGGCCTGTGGGAGCCGGCCCTGGCGGGCGCGCTGCGCTGCGCTAGATCGGCGCGCCTTCCTGGGAGTTGTCGGGGCCGCCATGTTCAGCCCTCCGGCGGCGGCCTCGCTGCCGGCGTCCGCCCCCTGGGTTGCGTCCGAGGGCCCCAACGCGCCGATCGGCCAGGAGCAGGGGATCTTTCCCGGCCGCGTCGTCTGGATGCACGATCCTCAAGCTGCCATGTGGGATGGCAATCCCGAGCACGGCGGCTGGTATGAGGACCGCTGGACCAATCCGCTGCTGGCCGACCAGATGCTCAGCCGCGCGCTGCGCTGCCAGACGGGCGCCGAATCGGACCCGGCGGCGTGGGCGCTACTGTTCCAGCACTACAACGCCAAACGCGGGCGGGCAGGGGCCGGGTACCGGCCGGGTGAGCTGGTTGTCGTGAAGCTCAATCTGAACTGCTCCCAGCGGCAATCCGATCCGTCCATCGGGCTCTACAACACGCCCCAGATGACGAAGGCCCTGGTCCGTCAACTGGTCCAGGAGGCGGGCGTGCGGGAGCAGGACATCATTCTCTGCGATGCGTCGCGGCTGGCCAGCGATACGATCGTCCGCTACTGCTGCGCCGAGTTTCCCGGCATCCGCTTTGAAGACCGGGACGGATCCGATACGCTGCTGGCAGCCCGCCCCGACAAGAATCTGGCGCTGCATTTCGGCGATCCGGAGACGCCCGCGAGTGGCCAGACCTACTTGCCCGCCTCGATTACCGCCGCGACCTATCTGCTCAACGTGGCACTACTGAAGGGGCACAGCCTGGCAGGCGTGACGCTCTGCGCCAAGAATCACTTCGGCTCGGTCTATCGCGAGAATGCCGGCGCTGACGATCCGCATCACGGCTGGAATCCCAGCCACCTGCATGACGGCATCATGGTCCGGTCGCGCCCGATGAGCACCTACAATCCGCTGGTGGATCTGATGGGGCATCAGCATCTGGGCGGCAAGACGATCTTGTACCTGATCGACGCGCTGTATGCCGCCCCGCACCAGAACGCGGCGCCGGAACGATGGCAGGCGGCGCCCTTCAACGGCCACTGGACCGCGAGTCTGTTCATGTCGCAGGACCCGGTGGCCATCGAGTCGGTCTGTGTCGACTTCTTCGCTGCCGAGCCGACGGCCAAAGAGATGGTCGGCGCGGTGGACAACTATCTGCACGAAGCGGCCCTGGCTGACAACGCTCCCTCCCGCACCCGTTACGCACCGGAGGGGGCGGGCCGGACCTTGCCCAGCCTCGGCGTCCACGAACACTGGAACAATCCCCAGCAGCGGCAGTACGCGCGGAACCTGGGGCGCGGTCGCGGCATGGAACTGATCCAGGGTTGACGCGCGCGAGGTCTGCCGTGCCGACGCTGCGCTAGCCGCTGTGTGCAGCCCGCGCGACGGGCGCGAAACAGTAGTATCCGATCCCACGTCAAGGAGACATGACAAGGAGACCTGACACGATGAAGATCCAGACACCAGATCAGATTGGCGTATGCAGTTGGTCGCTCCAGGCCACCGGCCCGCAGGACCTGGCGGACAAGGTGCGCGCCCTGGGCCTGCAGAAGGTGCAGCTGGGGCTCACGCCACACCGCGACGACCCGGGCACGTGGGAGGGCGTGCAGGAGATCCTGGGCGAAGCGGGGATCTCGATTGTCTCCGGCATGTTTTCGACCGTGGGGGAAGACTACACCACGCCCGAGACCATCCGCCAGACGGGCGGCATCGTGCCCGACGAGCACTGGGAAGAGAACCAGAAGATTGCCGAAGCGGCTGCCGCGCTGGCCCGCCAGATGGGCCTCCGACTGGTGAGCACCCACGCCGGATTCCTGCCCCACGAGCGCAGCGACCCCGCCTTCGACAGGCTGACCGAACGCGTGGCCACGCTCGCCCGGATCTTCGCCCGCATCGGCAGCTCGCTGCTGCTGGAGACCGGCCAGGAATCGGCCGATACGCTCCTGGCGTTCCTGGACGAGCTGGCCAGTCGCGACGCCCGCAACGTGACCGTCAACTTCGATCCGGCCAACATGCTCCTGTACGATATGGATGAGCCGATCGCGGCGCTCGGGAAGCTCGCGCCCCACGTGCAGCAGGTGCACGTCAAGGACGCCCGGCGGACCCGCGTCAAGGGAGCCTGGGGCGAAGAAGTGATCGTCGGGACGGGCCAGGTGGACTGGGTGGCGTTTGTGCGGACGCTGGCCGAAGCGGACTACGAAGGTGACTACATCTTCGAACGCGAAGCGGGCAACGACCGGGTCGGTGACATCCAGAAGGGCATTCGGGCGCTGCAGTCCGCCATGCAGCAGGTCGGACCGTAGCGGCGCCGTCGCGGAACGAGCAGCGGGAATCGAACCCGAATCCAGTTTGTTCTAACCAAGAACCAACTCAAGACTTAGAGCAACAGCCCTCGCGCGGCGCAGCGCATGCGCAGCAGGCAGGCGGCGCAAGCTGCCAGTCTTTGACCCCGTCTGACGCTGATTCTCTTCCTGCAGACCTCGCTCATCTTGCATCCCTTTGGCCCTCGCTGCCACCACACATCAAAGAAGCCATCTTCACTTTGGCAAGCGCCGCCCTTCTTGAAAGGGGGGCCAAGTGAACAGCGCTTCTACCGTTTTTGATTACCGCCCACGGGTGTGGCACTCTCGCACTATGGAGCCCAAAAAGTGTGAGCACACAACCCACCACGTAGCAGCTGACGGTTATCTTGCTGGCTCCTGGATGACCGACAAGACCGAACACGGCACCCGTATTGTCTGCTCCGGGTGCGGAAAACTCTACGGCTACCTCGAAAAGCTCTCCGCTCCGCCAAGACCCCGTCCGGGTCCACTCGCTACAGCTTCCAGCAAGGCAGAGACGGGTTCCTCTCTCTCTTCCGGGGCGCGGCAGCCGCCTGCGACGGTCCTGCCTGTGGCTCCGTCAAACGCCCCGCGAAGCACCAGGCACTCCGGCATCGACTACGCAGAGCTTCGCCGGTTGGTCACCATCTCCCAGGTGCTTGAGCTTATCGACTTTCACCCAGTCTCACGCTCCGGGAGCCAGGTGCGCGGCCCATGTCCCGTGCACCACTCCTCCAGCGAGAAGAGCCGCGTCTTTTCCGTAAACCTTGAAAAGAACACCTACCAGTGCTTTGCCAAAAAGTGCGGCTCAAAAGGCAATCAGCTTGACCTTTATGTGGCCGCAACCGGCCTTCCCATCTACGAGGCTGCACTCGAACTCTGCGAAAAGCTTGGTATCGATGTGCCCCGAAAGGAAACCCGATCATGAGCGCCACCATCCGTACAACTGTCGCCGAACTTGGCGGAGAACGCCGCGTCTTTTTCGAAATGCCCGCCACAGGGTTTGGTCTCCACGACCTCGATGCGCTTGAAGTAGCTATTCGCCTCGTGCGCGAGCAACTCGTTCTGACCTGCCAAAGCGAAAATCCGCAACGACTTGACCCACCCGAATGCTGCGGTGGGTGAGGGGACTAGCCCCCCAAGGAGCTGCCGTGAGCAGCTCGCGGCAATCAACGAAAACAACACAAGGACTTTGACCATGAACGAGATAATCGACCAACCCGGCCGAAACGGAGCCGCACTGCCGTGGTACTTCTGTTGCAGTGCGTGTACGGCCAAATGGTTTGCAGAAACAAATAGGGCCCGCTGCCCGCGGTGCGCCACGGCGGCGCAATCAAATGAGAGGCTTCGACCGCCTTGGTGGACGCACCGAGATGCTCGCCAACCCACGTTCCCGGCGCAGATGACGGCGACGAGCCAAGTGGAGGATGCACCGTCATGAGCACCCTCCACACGAAATCAACACTGCTGGAGCAGGTTTCCGGCATGCTCTTTTCTCTGCCACCCGGAGCACGCTCCGAAACACTCTGGCACTCTCTTGGCTTTGTACCAGCGTCAGAGCTTCTCGAATTTTCGGCGACCGGGCCTATTAGAGCTGCACTGGCTACGTACTGGGAGCAGACTTTCAATGAGGCGGTGCCAATTAGCAGACTCCGAACGCGGCTCTTGGCCGCCAAGCCAGAAGAACTTTCGCTGATTTCTGCCCTGGATGACGCCAAAACTCCCGCCGAGATCGAGAGGAATCTTGCCGCTTTGCTATCCAGACTTGCCGACCGGTCCAGCGACACGCAGCTATCACTGTTGGAACTCGCGGCTCAGTCTACGCCGCCCGTAGTTAACGCACCGCGTGAGAATCGACCCGGAATTGTCCATGACCTGTCAGAGCTTGTCCGCCTTGGCCATAGGTTCTCCACCATCTACGCCGACCCTCCCTGGCCCTACGAGAACGAGGCTTCGCGTGGAGCCGCCGTAAGGCACTATCCAACCATGGCGCTTGAAGCAATCTTGGCAGAGCCGGTAGCGGCCCTGGCCAAGAACGACGCACATCTTCATCTTTGGACGACTAACTCCTTTCTTGCCCAAGCCCTGCAGGTCATGCACGCCTGGGGCTTCACGTTCAAGTCGTGCCTGATCTGGATCAAGCCCGACCTTGGGCTTGGAAACTACTGGCGCGTCTCGCACGAATTTCTGCTGCTTGGCGTTCGAGGCAATCTTCGTTTCCTGGACCGCGCCCAGCCGAGCTGGGTCCTTGCCCATCGAAGCGTCCACAGCAGAAAACCGGGCATGGTTCGCCTGCTTATCGAACGTGTAAGCCCGGGCCCGTACCTGGAGCTGTACGGCCGGGAGGAGCTGCCTCACTCAGACTGGACGGTCTACGGAAACGACGTCGAGAGGCGACTTTGCTAAGGAGCCTTTAGGAACCACTCGCCCAATCGCGAATAGCGGAGCCCATCGGTACCAGCTCCCGGCACCTCGGTGCCGCGTGACCTGTTCGCGAAAAGAACCAAGAAAAGAAAGGCCAAATCATGCGACTCAAATATCGAGTGACAAAGAACCGGGATTGTGCTTCAGGTACGTCTCTTGTTGGATTTGTGCGTGCGTCAGTCAGCACGCTGATCGAGCATTTTGGGGCCCCAGAATACATCAATGAAGAAAGTCCGGCGAACTGGATAGTGGAATTCAAGGATGGGACGATTGCCACGATCTACATCCATAAACCGGTGGAATTCGGGCTTGGGCCCTCCAGTGTTCCAATACATGACTATCGCTGGCATGTGGGAGGAACGTCAGATGCCGCTATACGCTATGTGGCACACGTACTGGGAGTGCAACCACTGCTGTGGGGCGAACTTGATACCGACGAAGAGCTAACAGAATGGATCCGCGAGTACATGAACATGTAGGCCGCACCTGCGCTAGGAGTCAGAGCCGTTAGCGCAGTGCCTTTCGCTTCCTCTCCATTACGCTTTTCGATCCCTCCTTCGCCGAAAGTTGTCCGTTTTAGGCCTTCGGCCGCGCTGGGCGAACGGACAACTTTCACGAAGGAGGCTACCTCATGAAATGCTCAAGATACAATCGCAATCCACTTCCAGTTCACGGCAGCGGCGACCCGAGAACATGCTTCACGCAGTTGTCGCCAGCGCAGGTCCTCGACCGCTACGGTCCACCGCAAAGCCTGCTATGTTCCTCGGCCAAGATGAAAAAGTGCAAAAGGGTAGGTGTTCTGGCCGCTGTGCTGTACATGACCCCTGGAATACTCTGCACGGATGCTACGCAAGGATGCCTTGCAGCCTGTCTTGGGCATTGCAGCGGGCGAATGCAGATGCCAACACACGCCCTTTGCCGCGACAGGCGGACCGCTTTCTACCTGGAACGTCCAGAGGCCTTTGAGACATTGCTTGAAATAGAAATCTGGACTCACGTCGCCAAGGCTAAACGCCTTGGACTTCGCCCAGCCGTCCGGCTAAACGGTTCAAGTGACCTAGCCTGGGAAGTGCGTCACAGAGGCCTCTTCGACGCGTTTCCGACTGTGGCCTTCTTCGACTACACGAAAAACGTGGCCCGGATGCAACGGTTTCTGGCCCGTAGGTCTTGGCCGACCAACTACCACCTGACTTTCTCCGCCGCACCTGGCAATCACGCCGAGGCAAAGAAGACCCTTCAAAACGGAGGAAATGTCGCCGTTGTCTTCTGGCCAGAGGTGCCAACACGCTTTTGGGACTTCCCTGTAATTGACGGCGACAAGCATGACGCTCGCTTTCTGGATGCGCCAGCAAGTGTGGTAGCGCTAACCGCAAAGGGCCTGGCCCGGACCGACACAACTGGCTTTACGGTAAGGGTAGGTGCCGCTACATCCTCGTCGCTTGCCGTTGCAGCCTAGCAGCTGGTCCGTTTTAAGCGGCGGTGACCGTTACGGCATTTGCCTTCTGCTCGGCGATCCAGGTTTTTGCCTGCGCCGCCACTGTTATCAGCGCATCCAGGTACCGGTCGGAAAAGGTCTGAGAGTAACCGGTCTTTCCGTTCTCCTCGTCCTTCCAGGACCTTGAAAACGTCACGTCGTAAAACACGCCCGCTGCCGTGTTTCGTAGCCAAACCGAGGCCCCAACCGAACCGTCACGAAATGTCTTGATTGGTTTTGTGTTCTCCATCGCGATGACCTCCATACGAAATACTACTTATCCCTGCAGCATGCCACAGGTCACATTCTTACTCAAAGCTTTCTGAAAGCTCAGTCGCGTCGCGGCTCTATGCAACGGACGTGTTCCGCGTACGCATAACTACTTACAAGCAAGAGGACGGCAGCGCGAGACCAACGTTGTTTCTCTAGCATTACGAAAGGAGGAGGTCGCCATGTCGAACTCCACCACCAGGCCTGTTCATGAAGTACGCATGGGCCGGGTCAAAGCCGCTATCTGGCGGAATGAGACCGAAAACGGCGCCATGTTCAACGTGACCATTCTTCGGCTGTACCGCACGGACGAAGGCTGGGCCACAACCTCGTCGTTTAGCCGAGATGACCTGCCGCTTGTGGCAAAGGTCGCAGACTTGGCACACACGTGGATTTACGAGCAGGCAGCCAAGCAGGATCAAGCTGCCGGTGGACGCGGAAACGGAAAGAAGCCCAAAAACGCCCGTGCTGAAGCGGATCAGGGCGCACCGGTGCCGTAGTACCCACCTGAAGTGAAGGACTTACGTCTCGCGCCGCCCAGTCCTCTGCTTCATTCGACATGCAAAAAACACGCTCTTTCACTTCCCGGTTCGGGTAGACGAAACCGCACCACCGCTCCGCGATGTGGCCCAAGTGCCGCGACGCGGAGACCGGTGGCGTGCATTTGTGGAAGGTGCCAAACCGCGAGGGCCAACCCCGTTGGCCCGTGCGTGCGACGGGACACTCTGTCCGGTCGAATTCCTTGCTTGATGTCTTAGGCTGCAACGTTGCCGCGGCCGCATTTTACTTTTGGAGGTGACCCGTGAACCGGGAGGAAGTCCAAAAGCTGGGACCAGCACGAGAATCGCCGGCGCTTTCGGTACGACAGAGGCCGTCACTGGG
>DAISIS010000045.1:12317-18306 GCA_036821925.1 Pirellulaceae bacterium | reverse complement strand
TGAGCTGACACGGCACGCCGTTCATCGCAGATGAACGCCGCGCGTCAGGGGCTTTCGAACGTCACTGCGACCAACACGGGAGCCGCCGGAGTCTCCAGATCCCGGAAGACGATGTTGGCGACTTCGACGGGCCGGAGTGTGACGGCCAGCACGTTCAGGTGCCACGGGTCGCCGCGCAGGCCGGGCATCACGTCCTCGGCGCTGGGCGGGGCCGTCCAGTCCTCGATGGTCCGGCCGGGTATCAGCGGCACCACCTGCCGCTGGCCGTCGGCGTAGCAGATCTCATACTCTCCCACGGCGCCGGATGGCGGCACACCGTCGTCCGATCCCCCCCAGCCGCTGACGTTGCCGAGGAAGAACAGCCGGCGTCCTTGGGCGCCCACCGGAATTTCAACCTGCGTGGGCCAGGTACGGTCCTGCGGGGCGCGGGGCGAGTGGAGCACCACCATCGCGCGTCCTGCGTTCCGGGCGGGGTCGAGGATGTCAAACGGGATGCCCGCCGCCAGCTGCCGGCCCAGCGGCAGACCTGTGAACTGCAGATTGCCGGCCTTGGGCACGCCGAAGGGGGCGGTCAGAGGATCCGTGTTGGCCAGCGCGGAGAGGTCCAGGAAGCGACACTTCGCCGGATCGACCGGCGGCTCGGGGGGCAACGGATCGAGATGGGGAATCGGCGTCCATACCGGCGGCGCGCTGGCCTCGTAGATGCGCACCACGTGGTCAAAGTCCCACGCGATCTTCTGGTCCGGCCGCAGCGCCACTTCGATCCCCTCGGGCACCTGGAACACCGGACGCGATTGCGGCAGATGCAGCACGATCCGCTCCGGTGCCGTGCGTATGGGCGGTTGGAACTCGACCTCCACTCCCGCGGCACTGCCACGCACACGCAGGCTCAACGGGCCGAAATGTGTCGGGGCATTCTGCACGTGGATCTCCTGGCCTGCGGCGAGCCAACCGTCCGGCACAGCCGCCAGCAGGTGCAGTTCGTCACCCTGCTCGTGCACCAGCATATGGCGCAGCAGGAGGGCGTAGTTCGAGGCTCCGGTCACGTGCGGGATCGTATCGGCCCAGGCATGCCGCCGCCGGTAGAAGATCCCCTCGGGAAAGGCGTGCGAGGCGGAGGAGTGCAGCAGGTACCAGTAGAAGTCCTCCACCACGTTCTCGGCCTGGCCCAGCGCGAGCGATGCCATCGTCGTGTAGGCCGACAGGTAGGGGTGAATGGCGTCCTTCGCCCCCAGCCACTGGATCGTCCCTTCGACGAATCCACCCCCCTGCTCCGTGCGCGCGTGCTGGATCATCGCGCTCACGCGCGGGTCCTGCCGGTCGAATATCTCGGTGGGCCAGAGAGTCTCGGTATTGCCCCAGTGCGTGCCCACCAACTCCCAGCTGGGAGGAAAATGCGACACCCCCGTCCGGTGCCACGCCGCATCGATCGCCGCGCGGTAGTCGGCAGCCTCCTGCGCCAGCTCCTGTGCCTCCTGGTCGCGGCCGAGGATCCGCGCGGCGTCGGCGGTACAGAGGATCCCGCGCAGGTTCCAGAGATCGTAGCCCACGATATGGTGTTTGCCGTCCCACAGGAATTCTCCGTCGGCAACGGCGGCGGGCAGCAACCCCGCGAAGGGTGAATCGGCCGGCGTCGCTCGCCGCGCTTGCCGTGTCCACGCCACCGCGCGGAGCATGGACCCGTAGGCATGTTCCAGCCAGGCACGGTCACCAGTGATCTTGTAGTACTGCCAGAGCGTCCAGAGCGCTTGCCCGTTGGCGTCCAGCTGGTTCGGCTGCGACTCGAAGCGGCCGTCCGACCGCTGGCAGGTGAGATAGTGGTCGACCGCCTGGCGCGCGGCGTCGGCCAGTCCCGCCTCCTCCAGCTCCATGAGCTGGTAGCCGCCGTCGCGGATGTAGAACTCGTCGTAGAAGCCCTCGCCACCGTGCATCACGCCGTGGTCGTTGGCGATGAGCTGGCACACGTGGGCCGCCAGCAGCGTCTCGGTGGCCTTGCGGCAGGGCACGTCGATCCGCGCGGCCCGGTCCCTGACTGACTGCCAGAACTGGATCGTCCGCTGCAGCCACAGATCGGCCTCCGCCCCGGCCGCCTGCGCGTCCTCCGCCGCCTGGGCAGGGTCGGGAGGGAACGCCGCGGTGGCGGTGAATGGAATGCGGAAGACGGCCTGTGCGCTGCCGCCGGGCGCGAGTGAGAAATCGCGCGCATGGCGTGCCGCGTCGGTGCCGCGGGTTTCCACCAACACGACTTTGCCCGCCGCCGTGACCGGCCCTGTGTTGGTCACCTGCACGCGGATCCAGTTCATGTAATTCTCGCCTTCGGTCGGCCACGCGTAGGCGTGCTGCCATTGCTGCACGCCCGGCAACGGCGCCGCCCAGAACGTGAACTCATAGCGGACCGCACCCTCCTCGGCGGTCAGCAGCACGATCGGCATCCAGCCGGCAAAGAGAGTCTTGGTCTGCAACCGGCTGAGCGCCGCAAGCTCGTTTCCGATGCGGATGCGGACTTCGCCGCCGTCGATCAGCAGCCGGTTGTCGGGCGTGATGCGCGTCCCCCGCTCGTAATCCTTCAGGCCAATAACGTTCCACGAGTTGCGAAAGTAATCGAACGCATCACCAGCAGATGCCGTGGCAGCCAGTGTCGCGCAGACAACGAGCGACCAGCACGCGGTGCTCACGGCCCACCTCGGCACTCGCGTCGAACACGCAGGACGAGCGGACCAAGTCGTATCATTCATGGAAGGCCTCCCGACAAAGAGCTCGTGTGGTTCGCGCGCATCCTGATTTACGGCTGGGCCAGTTTGATGCGCGCACCGGCCGGCACTGCGACCGCGTCTGCCGTGAAGCGTCCGGTCGCCGCAACGTGGGCATTATGGTCACGTCTCCTGCAGATTGGAATCGCCCAAAAAGCGTATCCCACCCGCGGCGTCTGATCGGATACACTGGAGCGTGCGGGATGCGCGTCGGAGACGCGGTTGGTGCATCCAGCCACGAACGCGTGGCCGGACGGATTGTGACCGCGACCGGCAGCCCCAACAGAGGTGCATGGCCCATGACCGACACCCCACCAGTCCGGCGGTTACTGTTGTCGCTCGCCCTCCTGCTGTCTGCCCTGCCGTTGCCTGCCGACGACAACTGGCCCCAGTTCCGCGGCCGCCAGGCCACCGGGATCGGATCCGGCCAGCCACCGATCGCGTGGAATGTCGAGACGGGCGAGAACATCCTGTGGCGGACGCCGATCGCGGGACTTGCCCACTCCTCTCCGATCGTATGGGGCGATCGCGTGTATGTGACGACGGCGGTGAGCGCGGAGTCGGCCAACCCGTCGCTCGGCACCGGTTGGCTGGGTGGGACGGGAGAGTCTGCCGCCGACACCGGCGCGTGGTCGTGGCAGCTGCACGCGTACGATCTGGCCAGCGGTCAGCTGGTGTGGAAACAGGAAGTCACAACCGGTCAACCGCTGCGCAGGAGGCATCTCAAGGCGACCCACGCCAACTGTACGCCGGCCACCAACGGCGAGTACATCGTGGCGTTCTTCGGTGCCGAAGGGCTGTACTGTTACGATGCCAGCGGCCAGCTTGTCTGGAAGACCGGTTTTGGCCGCCTGCACGCCGGGCCCTACGGCTTCACCGACTATGAATGGGGATTCGCCAGCTCGCCGATCATCCACGACCAGTATGTGGTCGTCCAGTGCGACTGTCTCAACGCGTCGTTCGCGGCGGTGCTGCGACTGGAGGACGGAACGGAAGTGCGCAGGATCGCGCGCAGCGACGTGCCGACCTGGTCCACGCCGCTGGTGATCCAGGCCGGCGATCAGACGCAGCTGGTCTGCAACGGCTACCGCGAGATGGCCGGCTACGACTTTGACACGGGTGAGCGACTCTGGTTCCTCAACGGCGGCGGCGACATCCCGGTCCCCACGCCGCTGTTCGCCCACGGCCTGGTGGTGCTGACCAACGGCCATGGACGCAGCCCCGTCTACGCCATTGCGCTCGCTGCGCGCGGCGACATCACTCCTGGCGGCGATGCACGCCCGGAAGACGAAGCAGAGGCAGGAGCAGAAGAGTCTGAGACATCGGCAGGTGCGGCCGGGCAACTGCCTGATGGCCTGGTCTGGTATCAGCCGCGTAACGGCTCCTACATTCCCACACCGATCGTCGTGGGCGATCTCCTGTACACCTGCAATGACAACGGCCGCTTGACGGTCACCGACGTCCAGGACGGCAGTCTCGTCTACCAGGAGCGGGTCGGTGGCGGCGCCACGTATTCCGCATCCGCGGTGGGAACCGACACGCACCTGTATTTCGCGGATGAAGCAGGCTCGGTCCACGTCGTCAAGACAGGGCGGGAGTTCGCGATCGCAGCCGAGAATGCGATGCAGGAAACGGTCATGGCCACGCCGGCGATTGCCGGCGGGCGTCTGCTCGTGCGTACGGTGAAACAGCTGGTCTGTATCGGTCAGCCCTAGTTTTCCACGAGTCTTCTGGGAGATACTCATGTTCACCCGTCGGACGTTTCTCAGGCAGTCGCTGTGTGCCGCCTGTTCGATGGCGGTTACAGGTCCTATCGCGCACATTGCGGGGGCATACGCGGGGGAGCCTGAAGTGGCCCCGTTCGACGCGCCGACTGTGATCAGCGGCACCGCGCGCGAACGGGGGCGGCAATATGGCGCACGTTTCGCCGACGGCATTCGCACGTTCCTGGATCGTGAGATCTACGCGGTGTTCAGCGGCCAGCCGGCGCTGCAGGACGACCTGCTGCGTTACGCCGGCGCGTGCGCCGGGGTCATCCGGACCGAGTGTCCACTCATTGCCGACGAGCTGGAGGGGATGGCGGAAGGGACAGGGCTGCGACTGGAAGAACACATCCTGCTGACGCTGCACGAGGAGCTCTATCACCGGGGCGTGCTCCCCCCGGTTCCGCACTGCACAGCCGTGGCCGCAGGCCCGCCGGAAACGCGTGACGGGATCGCCTATGTGGGTCAGACCTGGGACTGGATGCCCTCGGTCGCGGGCCTGTCCACCCTGCTCGAATGGCGCCGGCCGGAAGGCCCCAGCCTGCTCGCGTATGCGTTTCCAGGTCTGTGGGTCGGTGCCGGACTCAATGCGAACGGGCTGGCACTGTGCTGGACCAGCGCTGCCCTGGGCGTCGCCGGACAGATGCCGCGTATCGGCCTGCCCAGCTACGTGCTGCTGGCCCACCTGCTCTACCAGGAAAACCTCGACGCGGTGCGGGATGCCGCCCGCCGCCATGCCCACGCCGGCTGGTTCACGTTTGTGATGGCCGACGGCAGTGGCCGACTGATGAACATCGAAGGTTCCCCGGACGATGTCGAAGTGGAAGAGACCACCGGGCGGCTGGTGCGAGTGGGCTTCGGAACACGACGCATGAATCGGACCGGCGCGGATGAGGCCGTGCCGCGACACCCGCGCTGCCAGACGATGGACAAGCTGCTTGACGCCGCCGACGGGCAAGTCGACCTGGCCACCCTCCAGCAGTCGTTTGGTGAGCCGAGTTGCGGCATCTGTGTCGCTACGAACACCATCGACATGATGGTGTTCGAAACCACGCGGCGCACCGCGCACCTCAGTCGTGGCAACACCTATGGCATCGCCCGGAGACAATACGGGTTTACGGCCGATCGGGACCAACCGGGATCGGCAGGCCGCCCGTAGCTGCCGCGTTGGTCTGGAGCGGAGAATGAGTGCGAGTTGACCGCCGCGAGTTGACCGTCGCGCGTCCGGCGGCGGCGGGTGGAAATTGCCCACATGGGAGCGCTGTGCGATGCGAACGGGACTACCGATCTGCCTGGTGTTGCTGGCCACGGGCGTCCAAGCTGACCAACGGGCGAAGTTTCCCAACATCGTGATCATACTGGCCGACGACCTCGGCTATGGCGATGTGTCGTGCAACAACCCCGAGCGCGGCAAGATCCGGACGCCATGCATCGACCGGCTCGCTGCACAGGGGCTGCGTTTCACGGATGCGCATT
>DAISIS010000045.1:0-12217 GCA_036821925.1 Pirellulaceae bacterium | reverse complement strand
ACGCCATGCATCGACCGGCTCGCTGCACAGGGGCTGCGTTTCACGGATGCGCATTCGTCATCCGGCGTCTGCTCGCCTTCTCGTTACACGCTCCTGACTGGCCGGTACCATTGGCGCAGTCGCCTGCAGCAAGGGATTGTGGGCCTCTGGGAGGCGCCGCTGATCGCGCCCGACCGGCTGACGATTGCGGGGCTTGCCCAGCAGCGCGGCTATCGCACTATGTGTGTCGGCAAGTGGCATCTGGGGTGGGATTGGCCGATCTCTGCAGCGCAGATGGCGTACGTGCGCGAGGCAGGTCGCCCCGGCGATGCCCGCCCAGGTGCGGCGGCCGAGGTGACTGATTCGCATCGTGCGGTCTGGCGCGACGTGTTCTCGCAACCGATCGGGGGTGGCCCGACCACACGCGGGTTTGACAGCTATTTCGGTACCGATGTACCCAACTGGCCACCCTACTGTTTCATCGACGACGACCGCACCGTTGGGATCCCGTCCGAGCTGTTGCCGGCGGACCTGCTGAGCGACACGTTGGCCAGTCTCCCAGGCCCGGCACTGCCGGACTGGAAGCTGGAGGCCATCTTGCCGGCGTTGGCGGACCGCGCGTGCGCGGCGATCGGCGACGCTGCCCAGCGGGGCGAGCCGTTCCTGCTCTACCTGCCGCTGACCTCACCGCACACGCCGCTGGCCGTGAACGTTCCGTGGCAGGGACGAAGTGGCCTGTCCAGCGCCGTAGCGGACCTGGTGCTGGAAACAGACGCGGTGGTAGGGCGCGTGCTGGATGCCCTGGAGAGCAGCCGCGTGGCGGACCATACGCTCGTGATCTTCACCAGCGACAACGGTTTCGCCCCGTACACGGGTGCGCAGGAGCTGGAGGCGCGCGGGCATTTCCCGAGCGGCCCGTTGCGCGGCTACAAGGCAGACGCCTGGGAAGGCGGCCATCGCGTCCCCTTCGTGGTACGTTGGCCGCAGGTGGTGAAACCGGGCGGCGTGAGTGGCCAGCTCGTGCATCACGCCGATCTGCTGGCGACTCTGGCCGACCTCCTGGGCGCGGAACTTCCCGCTCACGCGGGCGAGGACAGCGTGAGCCTGCTGCCACTGCTGCAGGGCCAAGATCGACCCGTCCGCGTGCACGCGATCAGCCAGGGGTCCGCCGGACTGCTCGCGCTGCGCCACGGCCCCTGGAAACTCATCGTCGGCCCGGACGGCGGCGGTGCCTGGAGCGCCCTGTCGGCAGCGCCGCAGGCAACCACGGTGGGCCAGCTTTTCAATCTCGACACAGATCTGGGGGAGCAGACGAATCTGTACGCCGAGCAACCCGAGCGTGTTGCCGCGATGCTGTCGTTGCTCGACAAGCTGGTCACGGACGGGCGCAGCACCCCGGGCGCGCCGCAGGCGAACGACGTGCCGGTCCGGTGGCAACGGTTCCTGGAGCAGCCCTGATCGGCGAGCCTCGCCCGGCGCACAGCAGAGGGCCTGCGGCGGTCACCCGGCGCGCTGCGCGCATTCACACTGCTTTGCCATAATGGGTCCGCAGCCGTTCGACGCAGCGGGCGACTGCGGCATCCACCTGCTCTGCCGCGAGCAGCCCCTCGGCTGCCATCACCTCTGCCAGATGCTGCAGGCACTCGCGCGGCAGATCGGGCTGATAGAGCAGCATGAGGCGGCGCTCGACCAGATCTTCCAGCTGGCAGCACCATTCGTCGCGCAGGACGCGGCGCACGAACCGCAGCGGCAGCTCGGTGCCACGGAGGTTGTCGCGCCCATCCGTTTCCGCAGCGTCGGGGGGAGGGGGCGTCAGCAGGTACGCGGCGCGCCGGCCGCACAGTCGCCACACGGCCGCCACCTGGGCCGCCGTGAGCTGCAACTGCTCGGCCAGACGCGTCTGCTCCGCAGCCACCTGCGCAGCCGAGTCGGGAAACCGCTCCCCCCCCGGTATCACGCGATCGCGCGAGTTCCGCCGGACCGGCAGCTGGAGCCGCTGCAGCACCAGCTGGACCGCTTCTTCTGCCAGCGCGCGGCAGGTTGTGAGCTTGCCACCGATGATGGATACGATCGGGACGTGCGAATCGTCGCTCACATGCAGCAGGTGCCGGCGGGTAATCGCAGCGGTCTGTGCAGCGGAGGTCTTGGGCAGCGGCCGTACACCGCAGTAGTGCATGTCAACGTCGCCGCGACTCAGCTCCAACTGCGGAAACACTTCGCGAACGGCCTGCAGCAGGTACTCTAATTCCCCGTCGTCCGCGGTCACTAACGCCGGATCAATATCGACCGGCAGATCGGTCGTCCCGACCAGCGTATACGGACCGTAGGGGAGCAGGAACACGGGCCGGCCGTCTCGCGCTTCAGCGTAGACACCTTTGTCAGCCAGCGCGGCGCGCAGCCGCTCGTGGCGCGTGAGGAAGTGACTGCCCTTCGTACCGCCCACCAGCTGCGGCGAGGCAACCTGCAGCTGAGCCAATGTCCGGTCGACCCATGCGCCCGTCGCGTTGACGATCGCCGCCGGCTGAAACGTGTGCGTTGTGTCGCCCGCCGATGCCGCGGATCTGGAACTCCGGCCGGTCTCCGATCCAGTGGGCTGCACTGTGACCGAACCACCTTGCCTGCTGGCGCGGTGGTAGGTGAAGACGTCCAACCGCACACCCTGCTCCACGGCCAGGCGGCGCGCGTCCTCGAGCATCGCCAGTACGAATCGCTCCGGATAATCGATCTGGGCATCGTAGTACGACACCAGCCAGTGGAACTGGCCAGGATCCACCGGTGGCACTGCCGGATCGTCAAGCCGGTGTTGCCGATGGCGCGGCAGCGACGAGCCACGTGCACACCAGTCATAGAGGCAGAGCCCCATGCGTACAAGCCACAGGCCGCGTGGGACATACCGTTCCCGGCCAGTGGCCGGCCAGCCCAGGAACTTGCGCCCCGCGGCAAAGAAACCGCTCGCCCGCCGCTGGACCGGGATGAACAGGTGCAGCGGCCGGACACAGTGCGGCGCCAGCTGAAGCAGACGCTCGCGCTCCTCCAGCGACTCGCGCACCAGGTGAAACTCGCCAAATTCCAGATACCGCAGGCCGCCATGAATCAGCCGCGACGAATACGCCGTGGTGCCCCCCGCAATATCCGCCTGATCCACCAGACAGACAGACATGCCATTGAGTACCAGTTCGCGCGCAATCGCGACACCGTTGATCCCCGCCCCTAACACCAGGACGGTCCCGTTCTGCAGCGACATGGGTCAACCCCCTTGCTGGTAAAGGTCCACCTGGATTGTAGTGCCTGCGTCTCCGCGGCTGCAGTGGACCTGGCAGCAGACTGATGCTCAAGCAGGCAGCGACTGCCTAAACGCGCGGCACGCCGGCGGCGGCGTGGTTCAAGACAGCGCACTGGCAGACGGCCGGCGTCCACACGGCATCACACGCGTTAAGCTGCTGCGCGGCAAGCGTTAGCGTGGACCAGATGCCGGAATGCGCAGGCGTGCGTCGCCGTGTGTCGTGCGGCGCGCCGCGAATCGGCACGAGCTTTGCGTTCTGCCGACTCAGCTCCTTCTACTGCTCCTGTTAACGGCGTAAGTCTAGCATCGGAAACCAACTCATGAAGAAAGTCGAAGCGCTGATCCGGCACTACAAGCTCGATGAAGTCAAAGAGGCGTTATCGAAGCACGGCGTGACCGGCATGACGGTGACGGAAGTGCGTGGGTTCGGCCGCCAGAAGGGGCACACCGAACGCTACCGCGGGGCGGAGTACGAGGTGAATTTTGTGCCCAAGATCAAGATCGAGGTGGTCGTGGCTGACGGCGATCTGGCCGGCGCACTTGAGGCGATCACCAGCACTGCCCGCACCGGTCAGGTTGGTGATGGCAAGATCTTTGTGTCTGAGCTGAGCACGGTGATACGCATTCGCACGGGTGAGACGGGTGACAGCGCGATCTGATCGCCGGGCAGCGGGTCCGGGAGCGAACAGGTGCGGGCATGTGTGACGAGGTGATCGGAAGAGGTAATCATGCGAAACAGATCCAGATGGTGGCGTGTGTTGCCGGCGGCAATCGTATTGGGCTCCCTGACATCTGTGCCGGTCTTGGCCTTCGCTCAGAATGCCTCAACGGCAGCCGAGACGGCGGTGGCAGCGGTGCCGGCCGGCCCGACAGCCGCGGAGTTGAAGATCACGATTGATACGCTCTGGGTGCTGGTGGCCGGCGTCCTGGTGTTCTTCATGAATCTGGGGTTCGCCTGCGTCGAATCGGGCTTCTGTCGCGAGAAGAACTGTGTCAACATTCTGTCCAAGAACTTCATCGTGTTCGCCGTCAGTTCGATTGGCTTCTGGCTAATCGGTTGGGGACTGATGTTCGGAGGTGGGAGCGAGTGGATGGGCACACATGGCGTGTGGCTGGTCGGTGGTGCCGACAACAGCCCGGCCATGAATGACGCCTATCAGGGCGATTACGGAGCGCTCAGCTGGACGGGGGTCCCGTTGTGGGCGAAGTTCTTTTTCCATCTGGTGTTCTGCGGCACCGCCGCCACGATTGTGTCGGGTGCGGTGGCGGAGCGGATCAAGTACCTGTCGTTCATCCTGTTCAGTTTCGTCATGGCGGTGGCGATCTATCCGGTGATGGGTCACTGGATCTGGGGGGGCGGCTGGCTGGCCGACAGGGGCTTCGTCGACTTTGCCGGTTCGACGCAGGTCCATTCCATCGGCGGCTGGGCAGCGCTGGTGGGGGTCTTCATACTCGGCCCGCGGATCGGCAAGTACAGTGCCAGCGGCAAGCCTCTGGCGATCCCCGGACACAACCTGAGCCTGGCGACCGTCGGGTGCTTCGTGCTGTGGTTTGGCTGGTTCGGCTTCAACCCGGGCAGCACCATGGCAGCTGATCCGGCGGTCATTGCAGAGATCCTGGTGGCGACCAATGCCGCGGCGGCAGCGGCCACGCTGAGCGCCACGGCGGTGGCATGGCTGCTGCTGGGCAAACCCGATCTGGGCATGACGCTCAACGGGTGCCTGGCCGGGCTGGTCGCCGTCACCGCTCCGTGCGCCTTCATCTCGGTCGGCGGCGCCGTCGTCATCGGATTGATCGCCGGAGCGATTGTCGTGCTGGGTGTACTGTTCTTCGACCGAATCAAGTGCGACGACCCGGTCGGGGCCACTTCCGTTCACTTGCTCAACGGCGTGTTCGGCACGCTCTGCGTCGGGCTGTTCGCGACGCCCGACCGGATTGGCCGGGCCGGCAACTCCGCAGCGCGCGGGGGCTTGTTCTACGGCGAAGGGGCCCAACAGCTGTTGACACAACTCACGGGCGTCGTCGCCTGTGCGGTCTACGTCCTGGTGACCGACGGCGTCGCCTGGCTCGTGCTCAAACACACGCTGGGCATCCGCGTCTCCGCCGAGGAGGAGCGTCAGGGCCTTGACATTGGCGAACACGGCAACACTGCCTACCCGAACTTCGTCAAGGCTGAACCGTACTAGACGGCACGTTCGTCCGGACGGTTCCCAGCCTACCTCGGGAACGACTCGACCTGTTGCCAGGCCGAGTCGTTCCTTTTCTTGTTCCTGCTATAATCGGGCGACGTCGAGACGGTCGGCGGGGAGGTCCGTGCCGGAGACCGGTTCTGTCCGCGCCCGACTGCCGGCCCGGGCCGGTGTGGCGGCGACCTGCTCGGCGGCCTGAGATGCGTACCCCATGATCCGAACGAAGAACGCCGCCCCGGCATCGAGCCGCCACGCGGGCAGCTGCGGCAGCGGCGGATGGCCCTGGAAACCTGCAGAGTAGATCGCCATGCACCACGACCCGACGGCCCCGGCCCTGTCTGAGAATCTGGCTGCCCCGGCCGCGAAACCGGCCCGCCTGCTGTCGCTCGATGCGCTGCGCGGCTTCAACATGCTCTGGATCGTCGGAGCGGGCGAGCTGGTAGCAGGGTTGCGCAAAGTGAGCGACCAGCCTGGCATTGCCGCCTGGGCGCGGCAGCTTGAGCATGTCGAGTGGGCCGGGTTTCATCTGGAGGACCTGATCTTCCCGATGTTCGTGTTCATTGTGGGTGTCTCGCTGGTGTTCTCATTGAGCCGGGCGATCGAGCAGCAGGGGCGGCGGGCGGCGATGTGGCGGATCGCCCGGCGGGCGGTCTTGCTTTACGCGTTGGGGATCTTCTACTACGGCGGCTTCTCGAGTTCGTTCGCAGACATCCGGTTGCTGGGTGTGCTGCAGCGAATCGCGATCTGCTACCTGTGTGCCGGGCTGATCTTCTGCTGTTGGGGTTGGCGCGGACGGCTGGTCTGGTGTGTGTGTCTGCTCGTGGGCTACTGGCTGGTGATGTCATTCGTACCGGTGCCGGGGGGCACAGCCGGTGATTTCTCCGAGGGCAGGAATCTGGCGAACTGGGTGGACAAGCAGTACCTGCCGCTGCGCAAATGGGATGGGGATCACGATCCGGAAGGACTGCTCAGCACCTTGCCGGCCATTGCGACCTGTCTGCTCGGTGTGTTTGCCGGCATGCTTTTGCGCGATCCGCAGCGCAGCGACTGGAAGAAGGTCGGATATCTCGTGGCAGCGGGGGTGGCGCTGGCCGCGCTGGGATGGACGTGGAATCTGCAGTTTCCGGTCATCAAGAAAATCTGGACGTCATCCTTTGTGTTGGTGACGGGTGGCTACAGCTGCCTGTTTCTGGCGGCGTTCCATCTCCTGATCCAGGTGTTCGGCTGGCGGCGCTGGGCCCTCCCCTTCGTCTGGATCGGCATGAACCCGATCACGATCTACATGGTGGACAACCTGGTCCCCATCCGTGCGATCGCTCAGCGCATTGCAGGTGGCGAACTCAACACGTGGCTGTTCGGCAACTACGACGACCTGGTCGTGGCCATCGTCAGTCTGGTGATCATGTTCGCCATCGCCGGATTCCTGTACCGTCGCCAGATCTTCCTGCGGCTGTAGGCGATGGGGTACCTGGCCTGCGCTGGAAGGGAGATGCCTGTGAGTGGCCGTTGGGCGGGCGGGCGTAAAGATCTGTGGGCGGGTCTGACGGTGGCGGCGATCGCCTTGCCGCAGGCGATGGCCTACGCGCTGATTGCGGGAATCGATCCGCAGTTCGGCCTGTACTCGGCGATCGTGGTGACCGGGATCGCTTCGCTCTTCGGTTCTTCGTCGCACCTGATCAACGGTCCCACCAACGCCATCAGCCTGGTCGTGTTCAGCGTCCTGGCGCTGCTGACGCTTCAGACGCCGGGTGAGGCGGCGGAAGCGGTCTTCCTCCTGGCGGCCATGGTGGGGGTGATCCAGGTGTTGATTGCCGTGTTCAAGCTGGGTGACCTGACGCGGTACATTTCAGAATCGGTGGTGCTGGGATTCATGGCGGGAGCGGCGTTCCTGATCGCGATCAGTCAGGTCGGCAACCTGTGCGGGCTGCAGGAAGGGGGAACGGGGCACCACCACATTCTGCACCGGCTGTGGCTGACCGTGACGGGAGGTGGGCCGGTCAACCCGCGCGCGTTCGGCGTGGGTGTCGGTACGGTCCTGCTGGTCGTGGCGTTCCGGCACATCGCGCGCCGGTACCGGCTGCCGCGACTGGACATGCTGCTTGCGCTGGTTGTGGCCACCTGCCTGACGGCGGCCCTGGGCTGGTCCCATCCCGGTGTGGAGGGGCAGCCCGCAGTGGCTGTGATCGGAGACGTGCCGTCCGGTCTGCCGCGGTGGCATGTGCCGCGCATCGAGCGGGAGTGGATCACGCAGATGGCTGGCGGCGCCCTGGCGATTGCCCTATTGGGCCTGCTCGAGGCGCTGGCCATCGCCAAATCGATCGCACAGGTCACGCACGAGCGTCTGGACTACAATCGCCAGTGCCTGGCTGAGGGGCTGGCCAACTTGTGCGGTGGTTTCCTGCAGTGCCTGCCCGGTTCGGGATCGTTGACGCGCTCCGCGATCAACTTCCAGGCTGGCGCAGTCAGCCGCATGTCGGGCGTCTTTGCCGCGCTGGCGGTCGCCGTAGTCGTCGTGTTGTTTGCCCCCTGGGCGCGTTACATCCCCAAGGCGGCCCTGGCCGGCATCCTGGTGGTGACGGCGGCCGGTCTGTTCGACTGGCAGCGGCTGCAGCGCGCCTGCCATGCGTCGCGCTACGATGCCGGACTCGTCGTGGCCACGGCCGGTGCCGCAGTGGTCGTGAGTGTCGAGTTCTCGATTCTCATTGGTGTCGCCTTGTCGATCCTGATGTTTGTCCCTCGCGCCGCGCGTTTGAAGGCGACGGAACTGGTGGTCGGCGCCGACCGCACGCTGCGCGACCGCCGCCCCAGCGATCCGCCGTGTGGGCGTCTGATGATCCTGGATCTGGAGGGCGAGTTTTTCTTTGGCGCCGCGCCGGAACTGGACCGCTATCTGGACGATGTCAGCCGGCGTGTGGAGGCTGGTTTGCGCGCCGTCGTGCTGCGGGTCAAGCGGACCCGCAATCCCGACATGGTGTGCATGGAACGGCTCACCCACTTCCTCGAGCAGATGCAGCAGCGTGCCGTAGTCGTGCTGCTGGCAGGTGTGCGCCCCGATTTCGCTCAGGCGATGCACAACCTGCGGTTTGAGCACTGGCTCCCGGCCGAGCGGGTGTTTAGCGAGGATCCGGCCGTCGTCGGATCGGCGACGATCGCCGCGGTCCAGTACGCCCATGAGCTGCTCGGCCCCGACACTTGCGACCACTGCCCGCAGCGGGCCTCGAGCGGGCCTGACGACGGCGCGTTGTATTACGTGATCTGACCGGCGTGGGGCGTGGCTCCCCGGGGACCGGCACCGCCTTACAGACGGCGCTGCGACGACCTACCATATGCTACCGGATGCCGCACCCGCGGCTCAGCGGTGCCTCACGGTCTGAAGCCTGGAACCTGCCCCTATGTCACTTGCCATCCACTGTACGGACCTGAAGAAGACCTACCGGGGCAAGCCGCCGGTGGAGGCAGTGCGCGGGATCGATTTGTCAGTCAGCGTGGGGGAGTGCTTTGGCGTACTCGGCCCGAACGGGGCTGGCAAGACGACGACGATCGAGATCCTGGAAGGGCTGCTCGAACCGACCAGCGGCCAGGTGGAAGTACTCGGTATGAACTGGCGCGCGCAAGGCGCCCAGATTCGCCAGCGGATCGGCATCTCGCTTCAGGAGACGCAGTTCTCGGACAAACTGACGGTCCGCGAGACGCTGGCATTGTTTCGCAGTTTCTACCCGCGCGGGCTGGCGCCGGCGGAGGCCATGGCGCGGGTGGGGCTGGAAGAGAAAGCGCATGCCTGGATCAAGCACCTGTCGGGCGGCCAACGGCAGCGTCTGGCGATCGCCGCGGCGCTGGTGGGCGATCCGGCGCTGCTGTTCCTGGACGAACCCACGACGGGACTCGATCCCCACTCGCGCCGGCATCTGTGGGAGATTATCGGCGAGTGTCGCCGGCAAGGCCGCACCACCCTGCTCACCACGCATTACATGGAGGAGGCGGAACGGCTCTGCGACCGCGTGGCGATCGTGGATCAGGGGCGCGTGATCGCCAGCGGCTCGCCACGCGAGTTGATTGCGCAGCTGGGGGGCCATCACGTCGTGGAATTCGCCCTGTCCGCGCCGGAAGGCAACTGTCAGCCCACCGCATTCTGGCACGACCTGCCGTCGGTCGTGAACTGCCGCCAGGAGGCGAACGCCATTCACCTGTCCGTGTCCGAACCGCATCGCGTGCTGCCGGCGCTCGTCGAGCGTCTGGAGCAGCGACGGTGGCAGTTGTCCAGCCTGGTCACACGGCACGCCAGCCTGGATGACGTGTTCGTGACACTTACCGGTCGCCAGTTGCTGCACGGAGACCAGCCGCACACATGACCGATCGCGCCACAGCGTCCCCGGGGCGCCAGCATCCGTTCTGCAGCCTCATCCTGGCCCGCGTACGCGAGTTCCTGCGCGAGCCCGCGGCGATCTTCTGGGTGTACGTGTTCCCCTTGATCATGGTGCTGGCCCTGGGAATCGCCTTCCGGGAGAAGTCGGTGGGAGGGTTGGCGGTCGTGGTCCAGGCCGGCGCACACGCCGAACAGCTGCGGCAGATCCTGGACACGGACGGCCGGTTTCGTGTCACCGTGTGCGACGAACACGAAAGCCGCCTGCGGCTGCGCACGGGCCGCGCCGAGCTGGTCATCGCCGCCCCGGCCGGCACCGGTCCCGGTTACGAATACTGCTTCTCGCCGACCCAGCCCAACAGCGTCCTGGCACGCCACCTGGCCGACGATACCCTGCAGCGGGCGGCGCAGCGCCGCGATGCGGTCCCCGTCCGCGACCACACGGTCACCGAGCCGGGGAGCCGCTATATCGACTTCCTGGTCCCCGGGCTGCTGGGGATGGGACTGCTGGGAGGCGGCATGTGGGGAGTCGGGTTTGCCATCGTCGACATGCGGCTGCGGAAACTACTCAAGCGATACCTGGCCACTCCCATGAAGCGCAGCCACTTCCTGGCAGCTGTGATGGCCAGCCGCCTGCTGTTCACGATCCCGGAGGTCCTGGCGCTGCTGCTGTTCTCGCGCCTGTTGTTCGGAGTCACCTGCCAGGGCAGCTACGCGGCGCTGGGACTGCTGATCCTGCTCGGGACGCTCGAGTTCTCTGGCATCGGCCTGCTGGTGGCCAGCCGCGCGCAGACGATCGAGACGGTGTCCGGACTGATGAACGCCGTGCTGCTGCCGATGTGGATTGGATCGGGGATTTTCTTTGCAGCCGACCGGTTCCCGGCCAGCGTGCAGCCATTCCTGTCCCTGCTGCCGTTGACGCCGCTGATCGAGGCGCTGCGCCGGGTGATGCTGGAAGGTACCAGCCTCTGTGCGCTCGGCCCGGAACTGGCGTTGATCGTCGTCTGGAGTGGCATCAGCTTCGCGTTGGCGCTGCGCTGGTTCCGCTGGAATTAGGCGTCTCCCGGCAGCGGCAGCCGCCTGTGTTTCGGTCGCGCGGGGGCAGTCTCGACCCGGCCCGCGACTCCTTACTGCAATTGCGGCACGGGTGCGGCCAGTCCCATCTTCTGTGCCTGCAGTCCCTCTTCTTCGTAGGTACCGAAGAACGGCACATGCGCATCGAGCCAGAGATAGAATGTGCGCAGATCCTGGTCCGGGAGCTGCACGTGCTGGCAATGCTCGGCGCTGGTGAGCAGCCGGGCCAGCGGGCTTGTGTCGGCCCCCAGTTCGCCGGGGCGTGTGACTGCGTCTGGTGACGGCCAACTCAGGTAGGGCTGCAGGTTGTCGTAGGAGCGGGTGAACAAAGCGGTGTGTTCTCCGGTCAGCGTCAGCTCGCTCTTCTCGGGCCCGGCGGTGCCGTCGTGGCACCGCGTGCAATGCTGGTTCAATAGCGGCTGGATGAGCTGCACGTAGCCGAAGGGGCGCGTGCCGGCCGGGCCAGGTTGAATCACGGACGGGGGGCGCAGCGCCGCGCGGACCGCGCGCACTGCCGGGGCTGCGCCCGGTGGCTCGTGGCAGCCCACGCAACTGCGACGCTCACCAGGCTGCAGATAAACCACCGTACGCATTCCCTGCACAGCGCGTCCCGCCCCATCCACGGCCTGAAAGTAGAGCGGCTTGCAGGCCGGAGCGCGGAAATACGCCGAGCCGTCGTCCTCCACCGGGACCGTCCCCAACAGCATCCGCGCATTCGACTGGTCCGGGTGCCCGATCCGCGGGTCGGCCGCGTTGTCCGTACGGGATTTCGGCAGCAGCTGATACACGCGCAGCTGGACGATGCGGCGCCCGGCCGGCAACGGGAACAGACTGCGCTGCACGTCCGCCAGCAGGAACTCACCTTCCGGGGCCGGGCCGACGTCGCCACCGTCCACGATCGCCGGCGGCACCGGGCGTGCCACCAGCGGGATCGGATACACGGCGGACACACCCGGCTGGCGATAGAGCAGCTCGAGGTTGCCAAACGCATCCAGGTAGTAGATGCCGGTCTCCGTGTCGCGGTACTCGCCCGTGTAGCCGCCGGGCAGCGGGTCGTGGCTGAATGCGACCAGGTAGTACTTCTCCGACAGCGGCCACGGGCTGTAGAAATAGCTCTTGGGCCAGCCTTCGGCCTCCGCGCACAACACTTCGGGTGTGACCGGCTCGAGCGCGCGGAGCTGATCTTCCCCCTGGTCGGCATCGAGCGCGACGCGCGCGGGATCGAGAATCATCAGCGTCCCGCCGACGTTGGCGTGGTGGCCACCGGCCACGAACATCACGCGCCGCGAACCGGGGATCGCCTTCGCCTGAAAACAGGCCCAGGGACGCGTC
>DAISIS010000044.1:0-18364 GCA_036821925.1 Pirellulaceae bacterium | reverse complement strand
CCCCATTGTGGCCGCAGAAGTTGCTCGAGTCGAGGCACTTGCGGGCAGACCGCCCAATTTCGGCCGGATCGGCCGGCAGCGCGTACCACAGCGGGTTGGAGCTGGTATAATGGCGACCTGGTCGCGGGCCGGGCAGCCTTTTTCTGCAAAACACCAGAGCTACACGGAGAACAATCCATGAAGATGTCTGAACTGATGTCGGGGTGTGCATGCTGCCGGTTCGACCGGCGGCGGTTCCTGGCAGCCGGGTGTGCGGCCTGTGCCGGTGCCGCATCGCTCGCACTCACTGCACGGCCTGCGCGCGCTGCACGGGCATCGGACAAGCTGCGGCTGCGCATCATCTATGCCAAGCACGCGGACACGAACGCCCAGCCGGACTGGCCCAATATCGGTTTTGACTTCGATCCGGTGATGAAACGCGTCGAGGCGCAGCTCAGGCAGCAGTGCCCCGATTTCGAGTTCGTGACATCGACGGCGACCGGGGCCGAAGAGGCCAAGGCCATTGTCGATGCAGATCAGGCCGGGAATATTGACGGCTATATTGTCTACCAGCTCAACTGCTGGAATCCGGTCGCGCAGACCGCTGCCGCGTCAGGCAAACCGGTGCTCTATGCGGACTTCCAGTACGGCGGGAGTGGTGGATTCCTGGTCTATACGGCCGGCTTCCTGCGCGCTGGCGCCCCTAACGTCGGCTTTGTCGCCTCCTCGCGGATGGAGGATCAAGTCGCAGCAGCCCAATGCTTTGCCACGCTCCAGGACGGCGGTTCCATCCAGGATTTCGTCGCCGCCACGAAGCAGGCACGCCTGGAACGCACGGGCCAGCCGGATGCGACCGCCTGCAAGCCGGACAACCTGGTGACGCTCACGCCCGAAGAGTGCCTGCGGCGGATGAAGGAATCCCGCATTGTGGAGGTGGAGAAAGGCTGGGGCGAACTCGGCCCGATGATCAAGCAGGAGATGGGCATTGACGTCGTGAGCGTGAAGTTCGCGGAACTCAACGCAGCCTGGGAAGTGGCCGAGAAGGACCAGTGCCGGGAGATCGCCGACAGGTGGGAGAAGACGGCGCAGAAGATCGAAGGGGTGCCGCGCGCGACGCTCGAAACCAGCGCCGCCATGTACCTGGCTGAACGAGCGATACTCAAGAAGTACGATGCTAACGCCATCACCATCAACTGCCTGGGAGGCTTCTACGGCAATCACATTCACGCCTACCCCTGCCTCGGATTCCACGAACTGAACAATGAAGGTCTGGTGGGGGGGTGCGAATGTGACGTGCGATCGGCGGCCGCGATGGTCATGCTCACGGCGCTGACCCAGGGCCGGCCAGGGTACATATCCGACCCGGTGATCGACACCGCCAAGCGGCAGATTATCTATGCACATTGCGTGGCCTCCAATCGGGCGTTCGGACCGGAGGGGGAGGCAAACCCGTTCCAGATCCTGACCCACTCAGAAGATCGCATGGGAGCTGCTGTGCGGTCGCTGTTCCCGCTCGGCTACATGACCACCACGATCGAAGTCGCCCCGGAACGGAAAGAGATACTCTTCCACCAGGGTAAGGCGGTGGAAAATGTCATTGATGACCGGGCCTGCCGCACGAAACTGGCCGTGGATCCGGTCGGCGATCTGGAAAAACTGTTCACCGAATGGGATCGCTGGGGGTGGCATCGCGTCACCTGCTTCGGCGATCTGAAGGAACCGATCTTTGCCCTGGCCGACGCTCTGGGCTGGAAGGTCACGCTCGAGGCGTAGGTTGAATCGGTTGCCTGCTCATCCAGCGACCGGCCGCCGGATAGTCCTGCATGCGGGATGCCGGCGGCCGGTCGCGTGTAGGGCCGCCCGGCCCGACGGGAACTCTGCGCCGCGAACTCATCGCCGGATCGCGCGCCAGATCGCGCCCGAGCGCGCCGGAACTGGCAGCTGCACATGCCCGCCAGCTACCGTGGCGTGTGCCCCGGATCCGAACACGGCCGCCAGTGGTTGTCCGTCACCCAGGTGCGGACTCACCGGCACCCGCAGCTCTGCCGGGCTTTCGGCGGCGTTCACAGCGACCAGCAGCGTGTCGGAGTCATCGCGCCGCAGGCACACATACTGCTGCCCCTCGGCGTGGAGCTGGTGAAACGCGCCGCTGCGCAGCGCCGGGCAGGCATGCCGCACTGCAATGAGCTCGCGGAAATACCCAAGCATGGCGCGGTCCCAACTGGAAGTGTCGTGCCAGGGGAACGGCCAGCGCGCATCCAGATCCCGGTGCGGGCGGTCATAACGTTTCGTGCCACGCAGGGCGATCTCGTCCCCGTAATAGATGCACGGGACGCCAGGGTGGGTCATCTGCAGCAACGTCGCCAATCGCAACGTAGCCTTGTCCCCACGCGCAATGCTCACAACACGCGGCGCATCATGACTGGCCAGCAAGTTGAATTGCACCAGCGTCGTCTCCCAGCCGTAGGCCGACTGGAGCTGCCCAATGCGCTGCGCATATCCGGCCGCGTCCGTCCCGGGAAACGGCCGGTACGAGCGGTTACTCACCAGCGCCTCGCTGACCCGATCCCCCCCCGCAAACGCGATCGCTGCCGCGGCGAACTCGTAGTTCATGGTGGCATCAAAACGATCGCCGCGCAGCCAGTCTGCAGCCTCCCGCCAGATCTCACCCACGAGGTAGAGGTCGGGTTTGAGCGCCCGGGTGCGACTGCGGAATTCCTCCCAGAAGCCGGGGGTCCGAATCTCCACCGGTACGTCCAGCCGCCAGCCATCAATGTCGTACTCGCGAATCCAGTACTCGCCCACCTGCATCAGATACTCGCGCACCGCCGGATTGTCCGTGTTGAACTTGGGCAGCGCCCGGTTGTTTACCCAACCCGTGTAGTTGGCCGGCCGACCGCCATCGTACGGAACCAGCGGCCAGGCGTGGATGTGGAACCAATCCAGCCACGCTGAATCCGGCCCGTTCTCCAGAATGTCGTGAAATTGAAAGAAGCCGCGACTGGCATGGTTGAATACGCCGTCGAGTACGATGCGGATGCGCCGGGCATGCGCCGCCGTGATCAGACTGCGCAACGCCTCGTTGCCGCCCAACATCGGGTCGACCCGATAGTAGTCGTGCGTGTGATAACGGTGATTGCAGGCCGACTGGAAAATGGGCGTCAAGTAGACGGCGTTGATCCCCAGGTCCACAAGGTGATCGAGATGCTCGATGATCCCCCACAAGTCGCCGCCGTGATAGCCCTGCGGTGTGGGGGGGGAGCTCCAGGTACGCACGTTGGTCGGCTTCGCCACACGCTCGCTGCGCGCGAACCGATCAGGAAAAATCTGGTAGAACACGGCATCGCGCGCCCAGGCAGGCCGGCAGCTGAGCGTAGGCGTCATGGGGGCGGTCATCGGGGGATCCTGTCAGAAGCCTCCGGCATGGAGCGGGCCGCCAGTTCGTTCACGACGTCCCGGGATGTGGATCGCTGCTGCGTCCGGTCAGGACCGGCAGGTCATCCTGCGCGGCGTCTGATGACACAGCGTAGAGATTTGCGCCGATTGTCGCCAGCCGACGACAGTGCGCCGCGTCGCGCCCCGCCTATGCAACCGCCTGCTTCTAACGCCTGCCCTAGCGCAGCCACCGCCCCGCCTGAAACGTGACGGCGCTAACACTGGTGGACAGGACAATCCCCCAGAGCAGATCGACAACGGTCACGATCCAGGGCCAGCCTTTGACAGTCGCATGATTCGTCAGGTCATACGTGGCGTACGTGACCAGCCCGAATGCGGCCCCCAGGAAGACCAGCTTCCTCCAGGAGTTCGCTTCCAGGGCCGGCACGACCACGAACGTGAGCAACCCGCCGATGAACAGCAAGTAGAACACGATCGCCACCGCCCAGTTCGGCCGCTCGCTCAGCAAATACCCCAGGTGCGTCTTGTAGAAGCCGCGCGCCACCACGCCCAGCCAGAGCATGTCGATTACCAGGAAGCTGACCAGCGCTATCGGGTAAAGTCTCAACCAGAGTGCAAGCATGTTCACATCTCCGTTTCAGATCACCGGACTGCAGACCTGGAAATAAGACAAAACACGGCCCAACAAGGCAATCGGCCGATAGCCGTGGCATCAGCACTGGTCGCCACGCTCTGCAGCGCTATAAACATGGTAACCGCCAGACAACAGGCGTGTGGCGGTGCGGTGCCGTCGGGCGTTTAGGTGCGGCCCCCCTGTAGCGTGGGGTGGCGATTAGGTGTGGCGGCTTTCCGCGGCGTTCACGCCAGCCGGGAGGGCCTGGGAGTTCATCCCTGGCTGGTGCAACAAGTTGAGGGGCAAGTGCTTCGCAACAAGTGTCACCTTCGTTTCAATGGAGTCGTGCGAATGTTGAAGTCAATCAGTCTGCTGACCGTACTAGGTGTTCTGGGTGTTGGATCGTTGGTGGTTGCCAGTTTGCCGCCCGAGGACTCGGCCAAGAGCTGCTCGGGTGGGGCGTGTGCGAAGGACGGTGGTGGTTGTCCTGCGACAGCTGCGGCTGTAAAAGAGACGTTGAACAAGGCTTGTGCGAGTGGCAAGAGCGAAGAATGTGCCACTGCGCCGTGCGCCGCGACAGCGTGCGGCGCAACTGCGTGCGCCAAGACAGCGTGTGGCACGACAGCGTGTGGCACAGCCCCATGCGCCGCTTCGGCGTGTGCGGCGACAGCGTGTGCCACAGCGGCTGGGAAGGACTGCCAGGACTGTCCGGTCACGGCGGCCATGAAGGCGCTGCCACAGTTGATATTTGCAGTCGGCGAGGAGAAGACCGCCTGTCCGAAGGCGGCAGCCGAGTTGGCTCAGAAGTCGAGCGCTCCGATTCACTATCTGGTGGCCGACAAGTCGTACGCCAAGGAGTGCGAAGCGAAGGTGGCTCTGGCGGAAGCGACGGAGCAGTTTGTGGCCGCCTTTGCCGAGCCGAAGCAGTGCAAGGAGAGCGGCAAGGTGACGGTGGCTGGCAAGCAGTTGTGCTGCCCGGATACTGCCGCGCAGACCGCTGCCGTAGCGAAGGCTGCCATGGACAAAGTGGAGGTCACCTATCTGGTGGGCGAAAAAGAGTGCCATTGTGCGGTGGAAGCGGAGAAGCTCAGCAAGGAATCTGGCGATCCGACCGTCTACGTGGTAGCAGGCGAGTCGACGGGCTGCAGTGTGACGGCGCGGTTGAACTTGGCGCGTGCCAAGTACAAGGCGGCGGTCCTGGCGATCCTGCAGGCCGAGACTCAAGCGGATCAGCAGTTGACGTCGAAAGATTCGTAAGGTTGTCGAGCGTCCTTTACAGTCAGGAAAGCATGATGAAGCGAAGTTCGTATCTGGCGGTCCTTTTATGTCTGGCTGCAGTCTGGATTGGCTGCAAGAAGTCTGAGCCAGCGGCGCCCACAACTGGCAAGCAAGACGCGGCTGAGTCCGCGGTCTTTGCGCCGGGCGGGGAGGGGACGGCGGTAACGCTGGTGAAGCTCAAAGTTCCCAACATGACGTGAGGGGGCTGTGCCGCCTCGGTCCGAGGCGATCTGGCGAAGATTGACGGTGTGACGGACATCGAAACGGACATCACTAGCCGTACGTGCTCCTTCAAGCTCACCAAACCTGACGTCGACTACAAAACGCAACTCGATGAGTTGTCCAAGACGAACGGGAAGCTGGCCGGCTACGAGATTCTGTAGTGCGGTGCGGCGCAAAGCGGACACCCAACAGCTTGCGGGCCTCCCGGCTCGCAAGCTGTTCTTTTTTTCGTGCTCTTCTCGCGCGTGGCTGGTGGGGGGGGCCATAGGGTGGCTGCACCGCGCCTTGGGGCGTGTCCCTGCCCGTGCTGAGCGACCACCCGATCGTCGAAAGCGTCAAATTCCGGTGAAATGAGAGTGCAGCTTCTGCCGATAGCAGCAGATAGGCGAGTTGTGCATACCCGCCGGCGGGGTCTGCCGCGGTCTACTACGGCGGAGGTGGATGCCGCTGCACGGCTCAGTGTGGCCGACGGCTCCCGCCCCAGCCGCTTGGAGGCTGCCATCCCTGGTGGCCATGCTGTCGGCTGGACCGTTCGCACATTCCCGGATTGCGCTCGCGAAGGGGGCTGGTGATGGTAGATTTCCGCCGCTGGATTTTTACCGTGATTGTGGCGACGATTCCCACCACGGTCTGGGCTCAGGGCGCGCTGATGTCCAGCTTTGGGCCGGTCAATGCGTCGATGGGCGGTGCTTCGACTGCTGCGCCCATCGAGGCGATGAGCGCGATGGGGTGGAACCCGGCCACGATCAGCGGTCTGCCGAATTCCGAACTCGGTGTCGGGCTGGGACTGCTTTTGTCGGACCCGGTGCTGGAGTCATCGGTCCCCTTCCTGGGTTCGGGTGTGACGGCTGCGGAACCGGGCACCACTCCGATCCCCAGCTTCGCGTGGGTCCACAAGCTCAACGAATACACGACGGTCGGGCTCGGGGCCTTGTCGGTGGCCGGGTTCAAGACCAACTACCCGGCCGACGTCACCAATCCGGTGTTGGCGCCCGTCTCCAACACGCCGGGTGTGCCGGGCGGGTTGGGCAGTCTGTACTCCGAAGCGCAGTTCATGGAGGTGTTGCCGGTGGTATCCTTCGCCGTGACCGAGCGTCTGTCGATCGGGTTTGGCCCCACGATTACGACAGGCCAGGTGGTGGCCGACCCGCTGCTGCTGGCACCGCCGACGGACACGGACGGAAGTAGTGTCCCGCGCTACCCGGCCGGACGCGGCACGCGTTACTCGTGGGGGGGCGGAGCCCAGTTGGGTGTGTACTACATCACCGAGTATGCCTGGCACTTCGGCGCATCGATCAAATCGCCGCAGTGGATGGAAGAGCATCGGGTGCATACGGAATGCGAGCAGGGGATGCCGTATGTGGCAACGTTCAAACTGGACCTGCCGATGATCGTGTCGGTTGGCACGGCCTATTCCGGATTCGAAGATCTGGTGCTGGCTCTCGACCTGCGATACATCGACTGTGCCAACACGGACGGAGTGGGTGACAGCGGTTACAGCCCGTACGGAGCGTTGAACGGACTCAGCTGGGCCAATCAGTTCGTGGTGGCCACCGGCGCGCAGTACCGGCTGACTGACCGTCTGCTCGCGCGAGCTGGCTACACGTTCAACACCAGTCCGTATGGGAGTGCTGACACGTTCTACAACGTGGCGTCATCGCTGGGGTACCAGCACCAGTTGTGTCTGGGTGGTTCGTGGGAGGTCACGCCGTGCGTGGCGTTCCACGTGAGCTACCAGCACTATTTCCAGTGGGACAACACGGGGCCCATCGTGTTGCCGAGCGGCGTCGTACCCGGTTCTTCGGTGACCACAACCGCTTCCGCGCATATTGCGCAACTCGGCGTCACCGTCAAGTACTGACGACTCTGAGTCGAGGTGTGTCTGTGTCGCAATCCAGTCAACAGGGCGTCGGGTACCACGACCACTCGTTTGGCGAGCACCAGCGGAAACCGGGGGAGCTGCGCACGTTGCTGGTGGTTCTGTTGACTACCGCCACCATGATCCTCGAGATTGCGGCGGGCCTCGCATTCGGCTCGATGGCGCTCTTGGCTGACGGCCTGCACATGGCCTCGCATGCGACGGCGCTGGCCATCGCCATGTTCGCCTACGTCTATGCGCGCCGCCATGCGCACGACGAGCGATTCACTTTTGGCACCGGCAAGGTGAACTCACTGGCCGGATTCACGGGCGCCGTTCTGCTCGCGGTCTTCTCGCTGTTCATGGTATTCGAGAGCGTCAAACGTCTGTTCGTCCCGATCTCGATTGCGTTCAATCAGGCGCTGGTTGTCGCCTGCGTCGGACTGATCGTCAACGGGCTGTCGGTGGTCATTCTGGGGCATCCGGACGAGGGGCATCCTGCTGGGGATCACGGCGAGGACGATGCGCCGGGACATGGCCCGGCCGGACCGCTGCGGGACGCGGCACGTGCGCAGGGCGACCACCACGCGCACGATCACAATCTGCGTTCGGCGTACCTGCACGTGCTGGCCGACGCGTTGACATCGGTGCTGGCCATCTTCGCACTCCTGGCCGGGAAGCTCGGCGGGCTGTTCTGGCTGGATCCGGTCATGGGGTTGGTCGGGGCGCTGCTGGTCGCACGGTGGTCCATCGGGCTGCTGCACACCACCAGCCGCGTGCTGCTGGATCGTCAGGGACCGGAGCACGTATGTGCGGAGATCCGCGCAGCGGTCGAGGCGCTGGAGGGCTCGGTGGTGACGGACCTGCACCTGTGGTCCGTTGCGCCCGGAATGTACAACCTCATGCTGGTCGTCACCACCAGTGGGCCGGACACGCCCGAACGCGTCCGCCAGCGGCTCCCCGGCGGCACCGGCATCGTTCACACTGCCATCGAAGTCAACCGTCAGTAACGACCGGCCGGGATCTACAGGCGGCCGACATCGAGCTACTTCGCCGGCGTCAGGGCGACGACCACGCTGCCGTCATTGTCGCCCAGTTGACCCCAGTGATCGCGGCACCGCAGATAGAGCTGGCCGTCGCCGGGTGCCGAAAAGGTGCCTTCGCGACCGAGCAGAATCGGCTCGCTCAGCTGATAGTCCCGCATGACGACCGCCTCCAGCCGGCCACGATCCTGCCTCCGGCCATCGGCCGAAGTCGCTCCGGCCTGCGCGTCCGTGGTCCAGCTTCCGGTCGCTTTGTAGGCGTACGATTCCCTTGCCGTAACCACCAGTCCGGACGCCTGATACCCGCGGGCCGCGTCGACCCGGACACGATACGGCCGGTTACCGGTCAGGCGGCGGATCCGCTTGCTCCAGTCCCACGCGCACAGGTCGACGCGATAGCCGGGCGTCATGTGAGCGACTGTGAACTCATACTCAAACAGCAGCTCGCGGGCGACCGGGTCGAAATGCTTGCTGAACGTTTCCTTTCGTCCGACCAGATAGTCCTGGCCGAGCGTCTGGAAGCGGCTGCGGTAATTCGGGTTGTGTTCCAGCAGCTGGCAGGCGAGCCAGCTCCACGCGTAAGTGTGTTTGATGTCTTCAAGTGATTGAATGTCGGCGTTATTCCAGGCGCTGTCGGGCACCAGGCCGACCAGTCCGTCGTGCGCGGCAGTTTTGTCGTCAAAGGAATCGCACAGCTGCTGCACGTTCTGGCCGCTCTGCACCACCTTGGCAAGCGACTGCTTCTTGTCGGCCGTCAGGCATGCCTGGATCTCGGGTGGAAAGTCCAGGCCGTGGGTCACGTCGTGCCCGCTCGTCAGCATCTGGGCCATGCCCTCGCGATACCAGAGCGGTCCGGTGGTGCCGAACGTCTGACCGCAATATGCGTGGACGACCTCGTGCTCCGCCACACCGGGCCGGGCGGCGGCCAGCACCACAATCTTGTGACTCTCCCGCTCCGCGTCAACGACGCGCACGGCGATGGCCGCACCGCCCACTCGCCCAATCAGGATCCTGGCCATCGGATGCGGCAGCTCACGATCGTGCCAGTTGTCCAGATGCTCGGCCACGTAGCACTGGATGGTCCCGCGCAGGGGGCGTTTCCAGTACGCGCTGACGAAGTCCAGCGTCGCCTCGAGCCGTTCGAGCAACGCATGGGCCTGCGGTGTGGAAAGGTCTGTGTAGAGCGACACGTTGGTCGAGCGAAGATACTGCCGTGCGCCGGCGTTGGCCGCTGGCGTTTCTGCCGCGAGCCGCGGTCCACCGCCAGCTAGGATGGCACAGAGTGTTCCCAGCACCACGCAGCGCGAGAGATACTGTCCCGCCAGGGAATCCTTCATGGGGTGACCTATCATCCATTACTCGTACGACGAGAGTCATCAAGACGGGTGAGTTGAATGAAACTCCGCTTCACTTCGCCTTCCGATAGCGCGGCACGTGCTGACCAACAAAACTCCCTCGAACGATGCGAGATCAGCACACCTGCGCCGCAGCACGAATGCCCGACGCCGCTTCCTGCATCTCACCCAGACGAGTAGATGGAACCGCTCTATGTTTCGACGCGCTGACTGCGCCCAACACCCAACGGGTCCCAGTCTAGCTGGCTGGAAAGTGGCCGCAATCACCCCTTTAGGGAAAACACTGCCTCGCAAGGAGTGGCAGGCTATTGGGGAGTAGTCGCGATGCGCAGGTCGTCCACGGCACATTCCCCCGTCGCGCCGAACATGGCCACGGTGATGACGGCGAAGCGGGACCGGCCGGGGACAGCGATCTCCTGGGTCTCGCGTGACCACGGGCTGTCGCCGGTCCAGGGCCCCAGGATCAGTGTGCGGATCAGCGCCCGGTCTTCGTCGTAGAACGCCAGCTCGACGCGCGGCTGCCGGGCCTTGTCCCAGGGCCCGTGAAATCCGCGGGTGCGGCGGTAGACCGACAGGGTCGCACCCTTGATCTGACGCCCGTCCAGACCCACCGCCTGCAGCGCATGGGCGTTCTGGCCGGGGACGTCATTGGCCAGCACCAGGCAGCGGCGGCCGTCCGGCGCCGTGCTGTCTTCCACCACCTGGGCCTGCCGGACATAGAACCAGCCAGGCACCTCCCCACCTTCGCCCGGCTCCTCAAAGCTGGCATTGACCGGCCGCGGAATCCCCGAATCGTCCGGCGCCATTCGCGCTGCTTCGGCCAGACCGGTCATGGGGACGAAGAACGTGGACTCGAGTTTCTCCTTCTCCAGCTGTCCGTGGACCTTGCGGAAGAGGTACAGGTTCTGCTGGAAACGTTCCCCCAGGGGCACCACCAGGCGACCACCCTCCCGGAGCTGATCGACCAGCGCGCGGGGAATGTCCTGGGGCGAGCAGGTGACGATGATCTTGTCGAAGGGGGCGTGTTCCGGCCAGCCCTGGTAGCCGTCGCCGATCTTGACGTGGACGTTGCGGTACCCCAGCCGCTGCACGGTCCGGGCCGCCCGCTGCCCGAGCGGCTCGACGATCTCGATCGTATACACCTCGGCGACCAGACGACTCAGGACCGCCGCCTGGTAGCCGCTGCCGGTGCCGATCTCCAGAACGCGGTCGGCAGCCTGCGGCTCCAGCTTCTCGGTCATGAACGCGACCACGTACGGTGACGTAATGGTCTGGCCGTTGCCGATCGGCAGCGCTCCATCGATGTAGGCGTTCTTGCGCTGGTCGGCCGGCACGAACAGATGCCGGGGCACGTCGCGCATGGCCGCACAGACCCGCTCGTCGCGCACGCCGCGGCCGCTCACTTCACGCTGTACCATCGCGGCCCGCGCGGCGGCATAGTCGTCGGGCCGCTGCGCGCAGGCACGCCCCGCCAGCCGGCACGACCACCAGCCGACGCCGGCCAACGCTACCAGGCAATATGCCACTTGCCGCGTACACACCGATCCGCTCCTTGTACCAGTTCCGTCCTGCCCGCCAAGTCTAATCCTGCGCGGCGGACCCGGCAACAAGCGTCCCGCCGCCGCGAGCCGGCTACCGAGGCTGGTTGGCGGTGCCGCGGCGCCGTACGATGAGTGGATCCTCGGACGAACCCCTGGGTATCGAAAGCCTACCTGCAAGAGAGGAGTATTCCCGTGGCATTTGAAATCAACCGTCGCAAGTTCGTGCGATCCGCCGTGGCTGCTGGTCTGTTCTCGGTCGTCCCGCGGCACGTGCTGGGCGGACCCGGCTATGTGGTGCCGAGCGAGAAGATCACGCTGGCGCACATTGGCATGGGGACCCAGGGATTCAGCGAGCTGGGAGCGCTGCTGGAGGATCCGCAGATCCAGATCGTGGCCGTCTGCGATCCGAACACGGACAGCAGTGACTACGTGGAGTGGGGCAAGCACAGCATCCGCGCGTGCATTCGCAGGTACCTGGACAATCCATCCTGGCGCGAAGGGGATAACGGCTGTCCGGGCGGGCGGGAAGTCGGCCGCGAAGTGGTGGACACATACTACGCCAGGCAGCGCAGCGCGGACAATTACCGGGCGTGCACCGCATACGCTGATTTCCGCGAACTGCTGGCGCAGGAAGCGGACCTGGACGCCGTCAAGATCATGACCCCCGACCACCTGCACGCGACCGTCGCCATTGCCGCCATGAAGCAGGGCAAGCATGTGATGGTGCACAAACCGCTCGCCAATCGCCTGCACGAAGGCCGGCTGGTCGTCGAGACGGCCCGCCAGACGCAGGTGGCCACGCACCTGCTGGCCTACGGCAGCGGCACCGGCAACGGGCAGATCGCCCAGTGCATCAAGGACGGGATGATCGGGCGACTGCGGGAAATCCACAACTGGACGAACCGGCCGGTGTGGCCGCAGTACACGGAGCTGCCGACTGAGACACCGCCGATCCCGCAGGGATTCGACTGGGACCTGTGGCTGGGTCCCGCGGTGGCACGCCCCTATCACCCGCACTACACGCATACCGTCTTCCGCGGCTGGTTCGACTTCGGCGGCGGATCGATGGCGGACATGGGTATCTACAGCCTGTGGCCGATCTTCACCGCGCTGGAGGTGGGCGTGCCGGCCAGCGCCGAGGCCTGGGCGACCCACACGTGCGCGATCCACGACAACGTGAGCCATCCGACGGCCAACGACTTCTCGTATCCCACCGCGTGCACGCTGCGGTTCGGGTTTGCAGCGACCGAGAGCATGCCGGCATGGGAGCTGTTCTGGTATGACGGCGGCATGAAACCGCGTCTGCCGGCCGAACTGGCAGCGCAGGATATCCAGCTGGAACGCGAAGGCATCCTATACCTTGGCGAGGCAGGGGCGATCATCGCCGGTTTCCTGGGTCAGGAACCGCAGTTGCTGGCCCAGGGCAAACGCCAGCCACTGGAGATCGGCGAAGTGGCAGAACGGGCGCCGCGCCGCTACGGCAGCTGGCAGCAGGCGGTCCGAGGAGGGGACCCGTCGCCCGGCAACTTCCTCAACGCCGCCGCCATCACCGACACCGTCAACCTCGGCACGGTGGCCCTGCGCGCCGGCCGCAAGGTGCTGTTCGACAGCCAGCAGATGAAGATCACCAACGCCGACGACGCGAACCGGTACCTGTACCGCGAGTATCGGCCGGGCTGGGAACTGTAACCGGTCGGCTGCGCCGCGCCAGGTTCTGGACAGCGCGGCGGAAGACCAGAAGCATGATCAGAAGCATGATGTGCCGGCCGAGTGGACAACCGGGTGTGCGAGGACACGCGTGATGTGGCGGAGACGAGTACTGATCGGCTGGGCCGCACTAACCGTGTCGTGGGGTTCTCTCGCGGCCGTCTGCGGCGGGCAGGCGGCGGCGACGGCTGGCCCGAGGATCCGCGCAGCGGACGTGGCGGCGCTCCGCCGACAGGTGGGCCAGGAAGTGACGGTGGCCGGGCGGGTGTCGCGCACGGGCGAGTCGCAGAGCGGCATGCAGTTTCTGAATTTCGCCGACAGCGAGTTCACGGTCGTCTGTCACAAGGCGGATGCCGCCCGGTTTCCGGGCGGCACCCCCGCCGACACGTACCGCGGACGTGACGTCGAAATCACGGGGACCGTGGAGCTCTATCGCGGCAAGGTGCAGATCCGGCTGCGCACCCCGGCGCAGATCCGGGAGGTCGGGCACCGCCCGCCGGGCCGCCCGCAGGCCGATCCGGACGGCGGCCCGCCGCCCGCCGAGTTTGCCCTCCGACAGATCGGCGACGATGTGTGGTTGAGTCCGGCGGGATTGCGCTACCAGGGCCGCGATCCGGCCGGGCTGTCACGCGTGGACCACATCTGCCGCCACGTCACGGACATCCCATCGCGCGAAGGACCGCACGGCGTGTTCGACGGAGGACGTGAACGCGCGTTTGCCGTCATCGACGAGGCCTGGAAGCTCGCCCGCTCACGCCGGATCCGCCCTGCCGTGGAAGGTGAACGCAGCTCCTGCACCGTCGAGATGGGCCGCCGCATCGGCTTTCTGGGAGGCCAGACCGGTGCGGCCCGCAAGCACCCGCCGTTGAGCCGCGTGTTCATTGTGTTCGAAACCGGCACTACGAATATCATCACGGCATTTCCCAAGTAGACTGGACTATGAAGCACCCGGATCAACTTCCGCACATCGCACTCTGCGGATTCTGCGAACAAGGTTTGCTGCGGTTCATGCGGTGTAACAGCTGCACCACCGTCGTGGCTGTGTGCGAGGAATGCGAACTCGTCTGGCTCGATATCGCGGCGGTGAAGGACGATCCGCACATGCCGTCTTCGTCCGCGTTCCCCAAGTGCCCGGCCTGCCACTCCAAACATGCCTACTGGTCGTGGCTCACACGCGAGGAAATTGAAGGCTCCAGCCTCGTGCGATACGTGGCCCAACCCCTCGACACGGCACCCGGCACTCAGGTTTCCGACAACGCGAACCCGGACCCGGAACCCAGCAGCCAGATCCCGGAAACCCAGATCCCGGAAACCCAGCGCCGGCAACCGAAGCACCGAAGAAGCGGACGTTAGCTCCCCGTCCCGACCTCGGCCGTGAATCGCACCGCTGTCGTCGCATGGATCTCGCCGGCCAGTTCAATAATGTCGCGGAAAGACGCATAGCGGCTCTGAGCTACGGGCAGCTCCCGCTGATAGGCCGCCAACTGCTGGACGAGGAGTTTCTGGCGCAGGCGGACCGCTTTGTGCAGATACAGCGGCTTGTTCCCCGGTGTGGCCAGCCAGGTGTCGATCTGGTGATACTCCCGTTTCGCCGCACATATCTGCCGCTGCAGATCCTTGACCCGCCGTTGAAAGGACCAGAGCGTCCGCTTGATGCGATCGTGTGTGAACTCGACCGGATTCGCCCGACCGATGTCGATCAGCGGTGAGACGCGCGCGGCCAACTCCTGGCCCCGGCGGACGATCGACAGTCGAATGCGGATGCCGGGCGACTGGACCAGCACGATGTCGACCGGCTGTCCGATACGCACGACGCCTGCAGCGGGGATCAGCCGGTACGGTGAGGGCAGCGGCTCCGCTTCCACATCGCACAAGAGCGTGCGCGCAGCCGACCCCGGGATCGTCACGTACGTGTCCTGCTTGGACAGGTCGATCAGCACCGTGTAGGTGCGGCGCACCGGCGCTTCCGGATCGCTGCTCCAGACGCTGCACCACACGCCACCACCGCCCCACACGGTCACACCCGCCAGCAGCAGGAGGCACCAGGTGACCCGCGCCAGCCGGCGCGGTCGTGCGGCATGCCACCCACGGCGGACGTCCACGCACGTATGCATGCCGCACCTCCCTTGCGATCACCGCTCTGCAAGTCAATCAACAAACGGGTCGGTGACCCCTCACTGAATCGGTTCTTTTTTTTTCTGACCAGCCGGGTGTGGCGCGCTGCGCCCCACAACTTCCGCGCAGCGGGACCGGCTGCTAGCATGGCCCGGCGCCACATCACGCTGCCACGCCGCAGCTGCACTGGGAGGAGACCACATGCCTGAACTGCCCGAGGTCGAGACGATGCGTCGCGGAGTGCTGCCGGTGGTGGGCGCCCGGATCACGGGCGTCAGCCGCCTGCGGAGCCGACTGTGTCCAATCACCGTGTCGCCTGGCGCGGTGGTGTTCCAGCGCCGGGTTGTGGGGAGGCAGGTACGGAGTGTGGACCGAGTGGGTAAACGGCTGTTGCTGTGGCTGGACAGTGATGAGGCCATCGTGTTTGAGCCGCGCATGACGGGCCTGGTTCTGTTGGCGGATCCGCCCAGCCAGGAGCACTTGCGTTTTCGTCTGGATCTGCAGGGGCGCGGGGCACGGCAGCTGTGGTTCTGGGACCGCCGCGGGCTGGGTTCGGTGCGTCTGCTCCGTCGGCCGGAGGTGGAGCGGCAGTTGGGTCCGCCGCGTTTGGGTCCCGATGCATTGGAGGTGGATGCCGAGCTGCTGCACGCCCGTCTGGCCCACCGTCGCACGCCGATCAAGGTGGCGCTGCTCGACCAATCCGCACTCGCGGGAGTTGGCAATCTGTATGCGTCCGAGATTCTCCATGTGGCGGGCGTTCACCCGCAGCGGCGCTGTCATCAGCTCACACGCCCGCAATGGCAGCGGGTGGCTCGCAGCATGCATGCGGTGCTCGAGGAGGCGATCCGCCATGAAGGGTCGACGCTGTCCGATGGCACGTATCGGACGGTGCTGAACAACCCCGGTGGTTACCAGAATTGCCATCGTGTCTACGACCGTGCGGGCGAGTTGTGCCCGGCCTGTGGACGCGCGGCGATTCGCCGTATCGTGCAGGCACAGCGGAGCACGTTTTTCTGCCCGACGTGCCAGCGGAGATGACGCGGCGTGGTGCTGGGACCGGGTCCACCCGGTTCCCTTCAGGTGGCCGTTGAGCCGCGGCCAGGAGCGGTCAGTTTCTGCACGTTCTCGACGAAGCCGGGCCAGGGACCTTCGAACACCAGCGTGTCTCGACAACCGCCGAACGCGGGATCGTCAGCAATCGTCCGAACAAGCTTCAGGCCCAGCCGCGTCAGCGTTCGGGCGGACGCACGGTTCTCGCGCCAGGTCTTGGCCCAGATGTGCGTGGCCCGGCCGTGCCCTTCCTGCTCGACCTGCCGCACCATGGCCTGATACAGCCGTATCAGGACGGTGCCCATCTGCGACTCGCTCACGCACATGTTGCTCAGATAGATCGATTCCCGATCCGGCGCGGTTTCGCTCGGTTCGTAGCGGAACGCCAGATACCCGATGATGCGCCGGTCGCGTGCGTGAAGCAGGACGCGTCCCTGCCCATCCGCCAGGCTGTAATCGAGGTATGCCTCGAGGCTTCCATACCGCAGACTGCTGGACAGGGGGGGCACGAACTGGTGGTCGACCTGCCGCAGGAAGTCCAGCGTCGGCTGGCGATCAGCGGGCGTATACAACCGGACCGGCGTGCGTGCCTCGTGTTCGTTCATCACCCTCGTCCTCCGCGACCCACCCTGTCACCCCCGACACACTACCGCTGCGCCCGGATCTTGTCGACCGACCCTGTGGCTGGTTCTGTGCCCGGCGGTGGCGGCCGGGGCCGGGCAGCGGCGGGCGACTGAACGACTGAAAAACCAGCGGTGGACGGTTTGCACGGCGCCGCCGGGTCGGCGAAGATACCTCGTGATGAGCCCGCCTGTGTTCCTTTGCCATGGGGGAGAAGCGATGAGCCAACCTGATGATGACCGGTGTGGATCCCGATTCCTGTCGGTACCGCGCGCCGCGCGCACCTGCGGCGCACTGCTGCTGCTGGCGTTGCTTGCCGGCTGGCCGGGGTGGCAGCTCCAGGCCGCCGAGACCATGGATCGCTACTACGCGTATCCGGCCGTGCACGATGCGGAGGGGGTGATCGCGCCGTGGTACACGGCTCAGAACGGGCAGCTCGATTTTCGCATCCGTGTGGCGGCAGAGACCTTGAAACGCTACCCCTGGACGACCCGCGACGAGGCGATTGATTGCGTGCCGCACTTCCTGTTCAGCGGCCACTGGAGCATTGCCGCGGATGGCACCATCACGCCGCTGGTGACCAGCGACTGGGACAACGCGGACCTCGGGCAGCGGGCTGCCTACGTGCTGTCCGGAATGGTGAACTACTATCGTTACACCGGCGATCCGGCCGCCCTGGCGCTCGTGACACTGCAGGCCGACTTCCTCCTGGACCACTGCCTGACACCGGACGATCATCCGTGGCCCCGGTTCCTCATCAGTGTCCCCCATCACGGCAAGTCGTACGGCAAGTGTGATCCGCAAGGCATGATCCAGCTGGACATCGCGGCGGAGGTCGGCCTGGCCATGCTGCGCGCGTACCAGCTGACGGGCCAGCAGCGCTGGCTGGAGGCCTGCCAGCACTGGGGCGACCTGCTGGCGGCCAAACGCAATCGCGACGCTGGCGCACGGCCGTGGTCCCGGTACGCCAATCCGGAAGCGGCGCCCTGGAACGACGACACTCAGACGGGCGGCGTCTCGTTCCTGCTGTACTTCCTCGACGAGCTGGTGCGGCTCGGTTACACCGGTGCGCACAACGAGATTGTGGAAGCGCGCGACGCGGGGCGCGCGTACCTGCGCGACGTGTTGCTCGACCAGTGGACGGTCAACGATACGTGGGGGCGCAACTACTGGGACTGGGTGGACAATGTGCAGGCCGAGAACGTTACCGAGTTCACGGCCCGCTATTTCATGGATCATCCGGACGTGTTCCCCAACTGGCGAGTAGACGCGCGGAATATCCTGACGCTGTTCCTGAACCACACGGGTGTCTGTCCGATGTCTGCCGGCGACGTCTACAGCGGCGCGTGGGCCTTCCCGGAATCGGCCGGCTGCTGCGGCCGCTCGCTCTGGTACGGCCCGATGGAGCTGACGGTTCCCGTCGCCCAGTACGCGGTGCAGGCGGACAGCGCCTGGGCTCGGGAATTGGCGCGGCGGATCCAGATTCTGGCCACCTACGATGGTCGCGAAACAGGCGTGTCGGAGGACAACATTGACGGTGGCTTCATCGTTAACAACAGCTGGTTCAAGATCGCGCATCCGATGGC